>JAGPDK010000413.1 GCA_018057605.1 Kofleriaceae bacterium
TCGATGCGCTGGGTGATCAAATCGCTGAACTGTCAGCGCATATCGACGCTGCGATGCATCGGCTGTTAACAGCGATTCAGCGATGAAGCGGCGATCGTTTGGACGGCGCTCCATGCTGCAATTGACACATCAAGCACGGCACCGACTCCCGAGAACCGCCGCCAGCAGAACCTGCCCCCGCGGTTAAACTGCCATCCGCAAAAGCTCCAACATCTGCCGACCGTGGCCGGCAGCGTGCCGATGCGTTCATGAATATTATCCAAGATTGTGTGCGCGGTGCTCGACCTCAGCGCACCCCGATCGAAATCATCATCACGGTGCCCCATGACGGCCTGCACGGTTCCTCGGAACCGTCAGATCTTGCCATGATGGCCGACGACGAAATCATTGTCGCCGCCACAGCGCGACGCTATTGCTGCGACGCCGGCGTGGTGGTTGCCCACGCCGACGGGCAACCGACTCGCACAACTGCAAGCGACGTTGGCCAGCGAAGTGGCCTCGCAGCGTTGCACGATGCCCATGCGGCGCTCGCCATTACGGCCAACACCAACGCCTCGAAATGGACCGGCGAACCAATCGACTATGCGCGGTGCATCGACTATTTGGTGTGACGCGCGGCGGTCGAACATGCGGTCAACACCAGGGACTCCAACATCAGGGACGCAGACGTCGGTAACCCTGCGGAATACTCGTCGAAAATGTGACGCATGATCAGACGGTAATGGCCCGTCGACAATCGCCTAGACTTGAAAAATCGCAGCGCCCCAGGTGAAGCCCGCGCCGAAGACCGACGACAACACCCGGTCGCCTTTTTTGATTTTGCCTTGTTTGCGCCAGTAATCGATGGTCAGCGGCACGGTGGCTGCGGTGGTGTTGCCGTACCACTCGATGGTGTTCAAGACTTTTTCAGGCGGAATCTTGGCGACATCAGCGACTTTTTCGTTGATGCGCAAATTGGCTTGATGCGGCACGAACCAATCGATTTGGTCCCAGGTCATGCCGGTGTCAGCAAGGGCTTTTTGCGTCGACATCACCATGCCACGCACGGCGTTGAGGAAAACTCGCTTGCCATCCATTTGCGGATAGATCAGCGAGTTCTGTTCGCGATTGCTGGTATCGAGCGTCATGTACGGCGCGTTTTTGATTTCAAAAATTTTGTGGTGCAAATCGTAAGCACCAGCGCCGTCGGCGTACACTGCCGTGTACATCAGGCCAGCTTTGACGTCGTCGGTTTCTTGCGGGCCAAACACCATGGCGCCAGCACCATCGCCGAACAACACCATGACATCGCGCCCACGGGTTGAATAATCCATCGCGTGACTGTGCACTTCGGCGCCAACGAACAACACCCGTTTGTAGATGCCCGAGCGGATGAAGGCATCGGCCATTTGCATGCCGTAGATGAACGCCGAACACTGCTGACGAATATCGAAACAAGGGCAGTTGGTGCCATTGATACCGAGCTTCTTTTGCAAGAACACGCCGTTGCCCGGGAAGTGAATATCCGGCGATAGCGTGCCAAAAATAATGCAATCGATTTCGTTGGCGTTGATGCCAGCGTCGGCAATGGCAGCTTGGGCGGCGAGCACACCCAGATCACTGGAACCTACGGTGCCGTCATTGGGCACGTACCGCCGCGACCGAATGCCGCTGCGTTGAAAAATCCATTCGTCGTTGGTATCGGTAACTGGCTCGGCTTGACGCTCGTGGCGATGGTTGAGGTAACGCAATTCATCATTGGTGACGATGCGTTCTGGGACGTACGAGCCGATACCTAAAACCTTGCTGCGGATCATGGTGCCTCAACAAAAATGGTGCAAAAACTGCGGGGCCAAACGACCCACACAACGAATGTCGCCGTGATAGACCATGCGTGCTGCAATGCCAAGCCATAGCGCTCCCTCCCCGTCGGAAAACGATCTTGTCGATTATGACAAAGTCATGACCGTCACTGCATCACGCAGCGCGCCATGGAGCTGTGCCGTGGCCTGCACCGTCGCTGTGCTGACGATGTGCATTCCCACGAGTCAGGCTCAGGCCCAGCCTACGACGCAGCGCGCCAATAACTACGACCGATACTGTCTGCCGTGTCATGGCGTCGCAGGCGATGGCCTCGGCCCGGCCGCAGCGTGGGTCTGGCCGCGACCGCGCGATTTCACCAAAGCCGCCTACAAGTGGCGGGCTAGCGGCAACCCGCTGCCTTCGGATGCTGACCTAGCGCTCACCATTCGTTTTGGCGCGAGTGGCACCTCAATGCATGGTTTTTCCGAGGCTCTGACGGCCGCCGACATCGCGCAGCTCATCGCGCAACTTAAACAATTTGCACCCACAGCCGCGTGGGCGACCGCGAACTCCACGCCATTGGTGTTGGGTGCCGCGCCAGCCGTCGCTGGGCCCATCAATGGAGCGAACGAGCGCACGCTCGGAGCGGGACTCGGCCAACAACTATGGCTCGACAAAGGCTGCGCTAGTTGCCATGGCAACGATGGCCGCGGCCCGGCGGCGGCCACGATGGCCAATGCCCTCAATACGTACGATCTGTCCACCACACGACTGCGTCGACCGCGGCCCGGTGATAGCCGCAGCGATCGCGTACAAGCGGTGGCACTCACCATCGCGACGGGACTTAACGGCACCGCGATGCCGGCGTTCGGATCAGCGTTGTCGAATGACGAGCTTTGGGCGTTGGCGGATTTTGTGGTAACGCTCAATCGTAACGCCGACCGTAACCAACGCGCGCCTGCCAGCGTACCGCAGCGAGCGCAGCAGGCCCTCGACGAGGCAGCCAAACAAGCGCAACGAGCTGGTGATTGGCCCGGCGCCGCAGGTGACCCTGACGGCCAATTATTTGGCGGCAACATAACAGTGCAAGGCCCGCCACCGTTGGGGCTGACACCCGCGGCTGCGTCGCTGGCACCGGAACAATGCGCCCGCTGTCATGCCGCGCAGTTCCGGCAATGGACGGGCTCGATTCACGCGCGCGCCGCCTCGCCTGGGTTACTTGCCCAAATCGAACCGTTGGCCCATGCCAGCAAAGATTTTGTCGAGTCATGTACACGCTGTCACACGCCGCTGGCCGAACAGCGTCGGCAGGTGGCTGGTAAAGCCAACCGCGCCTTCGACGGTGAACTGCAACAACAAGGCATTACCTGCGCCGGCTGTCATGTTCGCCAGTGGCAGCGCTTTGGTCCGATAGCGGTTGCGTCGTCGCTGTTGCCCCTGCCTAACTATCCGCTCACTACGTTGCCAATCTATGAACGCAGCGATTTTTGTTTACCTTGCCATCAATTACCGCCGGCCCTGTCGGTAAACAATCAGCCGTTGCTCAATACGTACAAAGAATGGCTCGAAGGCCCGTACATGGCGCGCGGCGTCCAGTGTCAGCACTGCCATATGCCCAATCGTGAACACACATTTTTGGGCGTACATGATGCTGCAACCTTTCGCCAAGCCATGCGGCTTGATGCTAGCGCTCGTCGGCAAAAGGACGGCAGCGTCGATATCCTCGTCGAGATCCACAATGTAGGGGCCGGCCATTATTTGCCAACCACGCCGACCCCTGCGGCGTGGATCGACACCGAGTTGCGCGACAGCAACGGCAACCCAATTGAAGGTACCCACAAACGCGTACGCATTGGCCGCCACATTGAATTCGGCCGTAATGGTTGGCGCGACATCGAAGACACGCGCATTCCACCAGGCGGAGTGCATACCGTGGCCACCGGCTGGCGCGACGGCCGGATTCAACAAGCTGCGTCACTTTACCTACAAATCGAGGTGCACCCCGACGATTATTACGAAGGTTTGTACCGACGTGAATTGCAAAAGCAGCTGCCGGCCGCACAGCGCGCCATGTACCAAGTTGCGTTGCAGCGCGCCCAAGCGTCGTACTACGTAGCTTTGCAACGCAGCGTTGCCGTTGCTGCCGGGCCTTCAGAGAAGCAACCACCATGAACTCGACGTGTCACCTATGTGGGCGCAGCCACGATACTAAGACCATGGGTTATCGCGCGTTTGTTTGTAGTTGCGGCGCCAATCTCGAAACCAAGCGCAGCGCACGCGTCACCACCACCATGCCGTGTCCGCAATGCCAAGCCTTGGTGAACCCAGGCGTTGCCAAGTGTGTGCACTGCAACGGTGCATTGCTAACCAAGTCTTGCCACGATTGTGATCAACTTGTTTACGTTGGCCACGCCACGTGCCCGCACTGCCACGCCACGTTTGGCTCGTCGGCAAGCGTACCGGCCATCGCGGCCCGGGCCCGCTCCTGCCCACGTTGCCAAAGTCTGCTAACCTCAACCCAAGTCGCCGGCGGCGCACTCGATAACTGCGGCGCGTGCGGTGGATCGTACGTTGAACATAGCGTACTCGAAACCCTGCTCCATGATGTGCAGCGTAACTCGTTCGAGCACGCCGAAGCCTTGGCCTGCGCTGCCCCGCAACGGATGGCCCCGCCAACCACGCCGCCCACCGGCTACGTCAAGTGTCCAGACTGCCGCACGATCATGAACCGCCGGCAATTTGCTCACGGCGCCGGCGTTGTGATCGACGGCTGCAAAGGCCACGGCACCTTCTTTGATGCCGGCGAATTGCGCAAAGTTGTGGACTTTATGAAAAGTGGCGGCCTGGTAAAAGCCGCCCACGTGGAGCAGCAACGGCAAGCGGCCATGCAACGCGAAGCCGCGCGCGCGCGCACGACGTTGCTCGCTTCGTCGCCCGCCCGCATGGCCACCGGCGGTGATGAGGCCACCGTGACCGGGGCCGACTTGGTAGCGGAACTTATTTTGGCGCTGTTTTAGTGGGCCCTACCACTGATAACTAAAACACATCACAGCGTGCTGTTTATCCAGTATTACATATCAGGCCCACAAGCCCTATGTTGGTCCTGAGGTTACCCCCATGTACAAATCACCAAGTCAACTCAGTGAAAACGCTCGTATCGAAATCGCCAAACAACTCAATGCCCGGTTAGCCGATGGCCTCGATTTACATTCGCAGATCAAGCTGGCCCATTGGAATGTCCGGGGACCGCAGTTTGCAGGCCTGCATCCGCTCTTTGAACAATTCGCAATTCAATTGGCAACACATACCGATGCCATCGCCGAGCGTGCCGTAACGCTAGGTAGCTTAGCGGTTGGCACCGCTCGCCAGGTGGCCGCCGGCTCGACGTTACCAGAATATGCGGTAGCCACCACCCGCGATATCGACCACGTCAAATTGTTGGCCGAACGCTTTGACGTGTTTTTGGCTGGCGTCCGCGACTCACGCACTGCCATTGAAGAACATCGCGACACCGATTCGGTCGATTTGTTAACCACCGTCATCTCGGACTTTGAAAAAAATGCCTGGTTTTTGCGCGCCACGTTAGCGTAAGCGGTCAGGGCCATCGTCAGGTTCTGCCGGTTTCTGCTACTGTCGGCCGGCAATGACCCGTGAGCGCAGCGACTTTATCCGCGACATTATCG
>JAGPDK010000414.1 GCA_018057605.1 Kofleriaceae bacterium
TGCGCGAACAGGTCCAGAACGTGGAATGATAGCCTCGTGCCTACTGTAGATCGCGGCATTTTAGTGATTGTGTCTTCGCCTTCAGGCGCAGGCAAAACTACGCTTACACGCCGGTTGTTGACTGAATTTTCTAACCTTGGTTTTTCAATCTCCTTCACGACGCGGCCGATGCGGCCAGGCGAAGTGGATGGGTCCGATTACCATTTTGTGAGCGCCGAAACGTTTGAAACTATGGTTGAGCGCGGCGAGTTCGCCGAATATGCGTGGGTTCATGGCAACCGTTACGGCACCGCGCGGGGGCCGATCAATACCGCCCTCGATGCCGGCCGCGATTTGATCTTTGACGTTGATTGGCAAGGCGGCGGTGCGCTGTCGGATCAGTGGCCGGCCGATGCGCTCAAGGTTTTCATTTTGCCACCGGACCTCAATGCGCTCGCTGAACGCTTACGTCGTCGCGCTACGGATGCGCCCGAGGTAATCGATCGTCGGTTGCATAAAGCCATTGAAGAGTTGGCACACTTTCACGAGTATCAGCACCTCATCGTCAACGACGATGTCGATCGCGCCTACGCAATCTTGCGCGCGATTTATCTGACGCGTCGCTATGGTCGCGTGGATCGCGTCGATGTGCCGTATCCTTTGGCGCAGTTGGCGGCGCAGGTTGACGACAGCTTGCGGCTGGGCGCTGACGAGCATGCGCGTGCGTTGATTCGACCGGCGTAGGTCGGCATGGTAGGCCCTGCCACCGGTCCTTTGATCGCCAGCTCATGCACCCCGCAGTCGGCTCAGTTGACCGGCGTGCCGACAGGGTGTGCGCGCCACTCCCGTGCTAGCATGGGCCCCGAACTATGCAGCCGTTGGATCAGCTTATTACCGGTTTGGCGTCCTATCACCCAGGTGCCGACACTGATTTGGTGCGTCGTGCCTACGCGTTTGCAGTAGCTGCCCATGAAGGCCAAACCCGCAAGTCAGGTGACCCGTATGTCACCCATCCGCTCGCGGTGGCGCAAGTCATTACTGAACTCAAGCTGGACGTGGCGTCGATCTGCGCTGGGCTGTTACATGATTGTGTTGAAGATACCACCGCCACCGTCGATCAGTTGCAATCGCTGTTTGGCAAAGAAGTGGCGTTTCTCGTCGATGGGGTGACCAAGCTCGGCAAGCTGCCGTATTCGACCCGCGAAGAGCAACAGGCCGAAAACTTTCGCAAAATGTTGTTGGCGATGGCCCGTGATATTCGGGTCATTCTGGTCAAGCTGTGTGACCGCCTCGATAACATGCGGTCGCTGCATCATTTGCCCCCAGAAAAACAAGAGCGCATCGCTGCTGAGACGCTGCAAATCTATGCGCCGTTGGCGAATCGCTTGGGCATTCAGTGGGTCAAGATCGAGCTCGAAGATCTATCGTTTCAGTATTTGCACCCGGGCGAGTACGAACAACTCTCCTTAGAGGTGTCAAAGTCCCGGGCCGAGCGCCAGGAATACATCACTCACGTCGAGGGCTTGATCGAAAAAGAAATGGCCGAAAATGGCGTGCCGTGCAAGGTCAGCGGCCGCGCCAAACACTTGTGGTCCATCTATCAGAAGATGCGCCGTACCGAGCGGCCGTTTGAAGAGATCCACGATGCCATCGGATTTCGGGTCGTTACCGATAGTCAAATGCACTGTTATCACGCGCTCGGCGTTGCCCACGCAACGTGGACGCCGATACCCGGGCGCTTCAAAGACTACATCGCGTTACCTAAGCCCAATTTGTATCAATCCCTGCATACGGCCGTCATCGGGCCGCGGGGCGAGCGCATCGAAGTGCAAATTCGCACCGATGAGATGCACTTGGTGGCCGATGCCGGCATTGCGGCGCACTGGAAATACAAAGAGGGCAAGCCCATCGTTGCCGCCGACGAAAAGAAGTTCACGTGGCTGCGCCAACTAATGGAAAATCACACCGAGCTGCGTGATCCAACAGAGTTTTTGGAGTCGGTAAAAATCGATTTGTTTGGCGACGAAGTGTACGTGTTCACGCCGCAAGGCGAGGTCAAAGCCTTACCCAAAGGCAGTTGCCCGATCGATTTCGCCTACGCGATTCACTCCAATGTGGGTGATCATTGCTCCGGCGCCCGGGTCAACGGCATGATCGTGCCGCTGCGCTATCAAGTGCGCAACGGCGACACGATCGAAATCATTACTAGCCCAAATCAAAAACCGAACAAGGATTGGCTCAAGCTCGTTAAGACTGCCAAAGCGCGTACCAAGGTTCGGTATTTGCTGCGCACCGAGCACCGCGACAAGGCGATTACGCTCGGCAAAGAGTTGCTCGACAAAGCGTTTCGTAAACACAACAGCACGTTGACGCGCGCTGATAAGCAGTTACAAACTGCTGTCAAAGAGTTCAAATGCATGGACGTCGATGAGCTCATCATGCAAGTTGGCTACGGCAAAATTACCGCCCAACAAGTGGTGGAAAAAGCCTTGCCGGAACTTGGCAAAGCGCAAACCACGGCCTTGGAGAAATCCGAGAACGTGCTTAAAAATTTGCTGCGCAAGGTCACTCGCCGGACCACGTCAAGCGGCATCAAGGTTGCGGGTGCCGATGATATTTTGGTGCGCTTTGGACGGTGTTGTAGTCCGTTGCCTGGCGACCCCATTTCGGGGTTCATTTCGCGGGGGCGTGGTGTCACCGTGCATCGCCGCGATTGTGAACAAGGCTTGGACCTCGATCCCGATCGCCGCATTGATGTTGAGTGGGACGGGTCGAGCAATGCACACCACGAAGTTGCGTTACAGGTGCTGTGTGCCGACAAGCCTGGGCTTTTGGCGCACCTATCGCAAGCCTTCACCGACTACGCCGTGAATATCAGTCAAGCTCACTGCCGCGCCACCGAAGATGGCCGTGCAGTCAATACATTTCACGCGAGTGTCAAAGACTTGGATCAACTCAAAATCATCATCCGCGCGTTGACTCGCGTCAAAGGCGTTTTCTCGGTGACCCGCGTTAGCGCTGACGGTTAGGACTTGTAAATGAATTACTGACCCAATATTTGGGTCGAGCCACGTGAATGGCAAGGCGCGAGGAAGGAGCATACCCGGTGGTATGTGACTGACGAGCAACGCGGCCAGTCGCGCTGGATCGGCACAAAGAAGGGGCAGTTTTTTATGCAAAAGTCCTTAAGACACACGCATAGTCTCCGTCGGCGCAACGCGGCCAGCGCGTCGCAGCAGCGGCGCACAGACTGTTACACAGAAACGGCCAATGAATGATTCATAAAAATCGCGCTCACACACGCGCGGTGGGTTGAATGCCGGCGACTTGCCTGTTGAAAGTCGCGCAGAAGGGCCGGGACCGTCCCTTGGTTTGATCGAGGCCCACGTGGAGCGGCACCAGCGAACGCTGGGGCGCGGGGCCGCCAGCAGCTTTGACTCCTAGTCAAAGCGATGCTGGTTAGCGCTGACGGCGTCGCGCGACTGGTCAATAACCGCACTGCAACGCAAAAAGGCGCAACGTCGATTGCATGGCGTCGCGCCGAATTGAGAGTTGGGACACTCCGCTAGTTGCGAGGCTGCCAGCCGGCCCCATGGGAGTGGCAGTTCGAGCTTATTTAGTTGCAGCTTTTGGCGCTGGCTTGCCAGGTTCGCCAAGGCCCGCAAACAAGGCAACGCTGGTTAGCGTCGATTGTTTCGCTTCGCGATTCTTGCGCTTGCGACCGGCTTTTTGCTTGCGGTTTTTACGTTTAACGTTCGAGGCTTTAGTGTTCGAGGCCATGACAACAATCCTTGCTAACGAAGGGACGTTTTCTAGCTGTTTCCATATGGCTGTGTCAAGGTTCGGCCTGGCCGGACCGCGCGCTGTGTACGAATACCGCTTCCAGTTGCAGCGTTGCGCGGCGCTTCAAGTTGCAATTCTCGCGAAAACTCCTTAACCTTTCGCGACATTACGAGAGTGGCTATGAAACTCTGTTCCAAATGCGCTAAGCAGTTTCCTGATGATGCAAATTTTTGTCCGGTCTGTGCGAGTCGCCTAACGGCGCTTGCTGCAGAAGGCGTTGCTGCGCCCAGCGACGACGGTGACAGCCTTGCCGCGCGCTTCGAGACTGGCAGCACAGTAGGGGGCCAGCGAACTGGCTCGGTATTCGATGCCAATGATAAAACGGGCAACCAGCGCGCGGCGGTAAAGGTCATCAATGCGCAGGTCACCGCGTTGCCCGGCGTTGCGGCTCGCATTGAACGCGAAACTAAACAATTGGAACGAGTTGTTAGCCCAGGGATCGCCAAGATTCTGGCCTGGGGTAAACGCGGCGATGCGCCGTGGATCGCGACGGAGTTCGTTGCCGGAGCGCAAACCCTGGCCACTGCCATCGGTGATCGTGGTTCGGTGGGGCTTGCTGGGGCCGCGGAAATCGTTGAAGTCGTCGGCGAGGCGCTGATCGAAGCCGCGCAAGTCGGCGTCGTGCATCGCGATCTAGCGCCGAAAAACATTCTGTTCGCAGGCAACGAGTTCAAGCTCATTAATTTCTCGGTGCCGGTGCCGCTCAACGAAAAGAGTCCAGGTGTCGCCGAGTTTGTGGCGCCTGAAGTCGTTGAGGGCAAGCCAGCGGACCAACGCAGTAACATTTATAGCTTGGGTGCGATTTTCTATTTTGCACTAACCGGACGGCCCCCGTTCGTGGGCACCACGGCCGAGGTTTATCAAGGCCATTTGCACGGCACCCCCGTCTTACCGTCGACGATTGTGGCGGTTTCCAGTGAAGTCGACGCTGTGGTAATGCGCGCCCTTGAGCGGTCGCCGAGTAAACGTTTTTTGACGATGCGGCAGTTTGTTGATGAGGCATTGCGTGTTGCCAAGGGCACACCCATTGCGCTGAGCAACGTGGCGGCGACGGCCGGCTCGGGTGCCTCAAAACGCGGCGCGTTGATGCAGACGCTGATGGGGGTTAAACCGCACGATTTGGTGATTCCTGGTCCAGCAGTGGTGGCCGCTGCGCCGGTGGTGGCCGCTGCGCCGGTGGTGGCCGCTGGTGCGCAAACCGTCGCTGGCGTTGCCGCTGCGCCGCAAAACAGCGCAGTGCCTTCACCTTGGGCGCCCCCTACGGTCGCTAGCGCGCAAGCGCCTGGAGCATTAGCCGGCGCTCAAGTGGCGGTTGCCGCTGCCGCACCGGTGGTCGCCGCACCTGTGGTCGCCGCGCCGGTGATTGCCGCACCTGTGGTCGCGGCACCTGTGGTCGCGGCTCCTGTGGTCGCGGCTCCTGTGGTCGCCGCGCCAGTGGTCGCCGCGCCCGTGGTCGCGGCACCGACGCTTGCGAGCCCGGTGGTCGCGAATTCGCCAACCGCAAAGAAATCCGCGGCCGATGAAAGCAAAGGCAAATTCCGCGAGACGATGTGGTTTAAAAAGGGCGACCTCGATGTCGCTGCGGCCGAAGCCGCGGCCCAAGAGCGCGCCAAAGGCAAAGACGCTGCGGCCGACAAGGTT
>JAGPDK010000039.1 GCA_018057605.1 Kofleriaceae bacterium
TTCGCTGGTTCGCTCATAGGTTGGCCGAGGCCGACCGCATAAGAGCGAACTTGGTGGGCTGGCGCAAGCGAAAGAATCGCTCAAAAGCGCGCCACGTTACTTGGTCTTGCCTTTGGCTTTCGCTGCAGCATCTTGCACTTTCTTTTGTTGCGCTGCCGTCAACACCGTTTTGGCGGCTACCAAAGCTTTGAGTTGGGCTTTGCGAACCGTCGCTTCTTCGGCGCTGATCTGGTCGATATATCGATTCACCACGGCAAGGTCAGCCGCCGGTTTGGCAAGCTCGGTGCGCAACCCAGCCGATGCTTGGCGCATGCGTTCGCGCGCGGCTTTGGTGGTGGCTTGTTCGGCTGATCGCAAGGCGCTTAGTTGGGTGCGTTGATTGCCGTCGATGCCCATGTCGGTAATATCATCTACCGCGTCGTCGAGGTTATCGGAGTCGAGGTCGGCAGCGGCTGACATATCAACCGTGGCGCTATCGGCGTCGGCATCGTTATCATCATCGTCGGCATCGTTATCATCATCGTCGGCATCATCATCGTCGTCGCCGCCAAGATTCAAATTGAAGTGACCCTTCGAGGCCTGAATGGTTTTGCCAAAGCTGCGGCCATACTTCTTTTCGAACAGCTTGATCTCTTGTTCGAGCCCGGCCATCGATTTTTCAATCTCGTCGCCTAAGCCTTCGAGCTGAGTATCCAGATTCATCAAATCGCTCAGATTGAGTTTGGCGATGCGGCGCTCGATCACCGCGGTGACTTTATCCATCCGGGCTAGCACCGCTGCGCGAACGTCGGCGGGCAGCGACATGTCAGCGGCAATTTCAGCGCGGGCGCGAGCCACCTCGGCGGTGACTTGGGCTTTAATTTGATCGAGCCCTTCAAACTTTATGGAGATGCCATTGGGCCCTGTCCATGGGTCAGCGCCAGCAGCGCCAACATGAGGCGGGGCTGGCGGGGCAGCTGGTGCAGGCCGCGCTGACTTCGCAGGTGCTGCGGCCGGCGCCGGTGGCACCGGGCGATTGTCGCCAGCAAAAACCCAACCACCGATCAACAACGGCGCGGATAAACCAAAGAGCATCAGGGTTCTTTTCATAAACGTATTTCCTATTTTTGCAGCGTTAAAACGGTTTGATACGCAGCCACCGGTTTGATGGTCTTGCGCCAGTTCAGCGTCGAGGGCAGGCGGTCTTGCTGCCACGCGTCCGCGGTAGCTTGCCAACGCACTAAGGCGCGCAGGTTGTCACGATCTTCGTCGGGAACATGCGGTGTCGGTGCTGGGTCGGCAACTGGGTCAGGTTGGGTCGGTTCGGGTTGTTTGAGTTCAGGTCCATTGGCGGCTGGTTGCACCGGCGTGCCAGCGTGTCGTTGCGAGATTAGCAGGGCGGTAACTGCCGCGGCCGCAGCCACGCCACCGGCGCCGGTCATGATGTAACGATTGCGGCGACGCTGCGCCACGCGGTGCTGGGCACCCACGACAATCCGGGCAGAAAATCCTACGCTAGGTGCGGCGTTGGCTGCGCGTAGTAGTCCGGGCCCGCTCGTGGTCCCTAGTTCTGTGACGGTGCGCGCCAAGCCTTGGCATTGTTCGCAGGTCGCGACATGCGTAGTAAAACTGCTGGTGTCGTCGTTGGTAACCACCGCGTTGACAAATTGTGCACACGTTGTTTTCATCGATGATTCTCCATCGTGCTGCGTAGGCGTTCCAGGCCACGGACTAAATGAGTTTTGGCGGTCGCTTGAGAAACCCCGAGCAGCTCGGCAATTTGCGGCACGGCCAAGTCATGGCCATAGCGCAGCACCACTGCGATTTTTTGTTTGCTAGGTAGTTCATGCACGCCGGCCAGCAAGGCCTGTGTGTCTTGCGCTGAGGTCAGTGCGGTGTCAGTCAAGGGCAGTGCATCAACCGCGTGCATGCGTGCGGCCAGCATGGATTCATCGACCGGGACATCACGCGTCGACGACGGCAGGTTCGCTTCGCCGGTTGCGGCTGCACTGCTTTCGGCATCGAGTACCGGAGCTTTGCCAAACAGCGCGCGTTGTAAGCGGCGGCGGCGCAGCGTACGTAAGCACATGGTGGTGACAATGCGTAAAAACCACGCGGTGGCGGCATTGGGATCGCGTAAGTCGCCCAAGGATTCACAGGCGCGGGCCAGCGCTTCTTGCACAGCTTCTTCGGCTTCGGCGCGGTTGCGCAGTAGGTCGTTGGCAATCGCAAAGCCCTTGCGGGCCGGCAGCTCCGCCAATTCTTCGAGCAGCCGCGTTTGGGCGGTGCTGATGGCCGGCCGGGGCATCCCAATCGCAAATATCATTGAACCTCGTGACTGCACTCTAGAACCAAGAGCCGCCAGCCTACGCAGCGGTGGACAGGACCCGCAAAAAATCTCACCATTTGCCAGCGATCTATCGTAAGTGCCTGAAATCACTAGAGGCGGATCGATATGGAATCCACGCAGCTCGCACTCTTTAATGATACACGAGGGGCATGAGCGGAATAGCACCGTGGCAACCGGCGTTGCACGGCGACACACATGGGGTTGGCATGAATGCATGGACGCCACATTTAGCGCAGTTGTTAGCGTTGGTCGCTGCGGGTCGCAGCGCCGAGGCGGCTGCGTTGATCATTGCAATGCCTCAGCCGCTACGTGCGCTGGTGCCAGCATTACCAGATCTCGCAACTGCTGAACCGTATGCTCGGGCAGTGATTCACGCTGATAGCCAAGGTGAAATTTTGCTGATGCATTGGCGTAGCGCAGCGGTCTCGGCCATTCATGATCATGGTGATGCGGCTGGGCTGGTGGTTGCCTTGGCAGGTGAATTTATCGAGCAAACGGTGCAGTTGTCAGCTGCCGGCACTAAGGTGTCCGGAAAGCGGACAATGCACGCAGGTCACGCCGAACGGTTGGACGTAGCTCAAGGCGACTACCACATCATGTTTGCGCCGCAGGGCGGCATTTCGTTGCATATCTACACACCGACGCCACGGGTGATGCGGGTGGTTGATCCAGCGCAGCGCACAATTTGGATTGTTGGTGAAGGCCATGGCGCTTGGTTACCGGTTGACCCCGCGTTGGTAAAAGGACAGTTGCCGTGGCCAGCGTAATTTGGATTGGCTACACCACGTTGTATCGCGACGGTGGCGCGCAGTTTGTGCGGGTTGCAAAAACCCTGGCGAAACAAGCTGCGGCCAAATTTCCGAACGCCGATGTGCGGTGTGTTGCGGTTGAAACCAAACGCGAGTTCAAAGCGTCCCTGGGCGCGATCGCCGCTGGGCAGTTGGCGCAATTGCACTTCGTTGGACACAGTGGGATGTATGGCATCATGTTCGGCACCGTCGCGTTGCCCGAGCAGTTGTCGCCGCATGAGTGGCGCGAGCTGAGTTTGCCATTTGCGCCCGACGGGGAAGCGTTTTTTCATTGCTGCCGCAGTGCTCGTTGGTTCGCTCCGTTTTTTGCACGGAATTTCGGCGTGCCGACCTCGGGCTACCACTGGTACACCACCATTTCAGCGCGGCCCGACCGCTACATTGCCTCGCCCGAACACTCCCAAGCTGATGCCTACCTCATCGGCATGATTGGCAAAAAATCGCACGGCTACGTTGGCTCGGTGATGAAGCGGGTCGGGCTAGCGCCGGCTGAGCCGTTGAAGCGCTTTACCCCAGCCGAGCTCGACGGTGATCCAAGTTACGACGGGGTTGCCGAACTCTACGACGCCGCCTATCCCGACATTAGTGTGCGCGCGCCTGAAGTTGCGTGGATCGATGCTCATTTACCAGCACCGGCAGCCGGCCAAAACGGCAAGTTGCGCATGCTCGATATCGGTTGCGGCAACGGTGCCTTGCTGCATCGCATGGCGCCACGGTTGAGCCGCGGCGTCGGGGTAGACGCTTCCGAAGGCATGTTGACGATGGCGCGCAAACGCAACGCCGGGCACAGCAATCTAGAATTTCATCGCGTCGCCGGCCCGACGTTACCCGTCGAAGATGCCTCCATGGATGTCGTCACCAGCTTGTTGTCGTTTCGTTATCTCGACTGGGATCCGCTCATGAATGAGATCAAGCGAGTCTTGGTACCTGGTGGCAAACTGCTCATCGTCGATATGGTGGCTGCACCTCTCGAACCACGCGACCTGCCAGCGTTTGCGTTGAGCAAACAGCAACAGCTTAAACATCGGACCGTCAACCGTCGCTTCGCCAATGCCCTCGATGCCTTGGTCCGCGATCCGCGTTGGCAAACCATGCTCAAGTACAACCCGATTCGCGCTCAACACGAATATGTTTGGTACTTAGAAAGCCGCTTTCCCGGCCGCAAAGTCGAAACCCTCGACGTCGCCTACCATGCAAGAACGTTAGCCTTTGATTCGGGCCCGTTGCTGCCGGGGATGATTGCACCGCAGACGTATCCATAATTCGGGAGCGTATTTGTCCGAGTACCGGACATTTAAGCTCGGCGCTCGGTGCTCGGCGCTCGGCGCTCGGTGCTCGGCGCTCGGTGCTCGGTGCTCGGACTGGCGGACGTTCGGACTGGCGGACGTTCGGACTGGCGGACGTTCGGACTGGCGGGACAGGCTTCACACCGGCCGCAGCTGCTCCTCGAGCGAGCGGGTTTTGTCGGTGACCGCGTCGCCCGTATGCTGTGTCGTCGCTTTTTCAAATAACATGATCAGACATTCTTGCTCGGCCACGGGATTGTGTCGCACACCTTTCGGCACGACAAACAGTTCGCCCGTCGACAGCGTGACGTGACGATCTTCCATTTCGATGCGCAGTTGCCCCTTTAGCACCATGAACAGTTCATCTTCGTTGTCGTGACTGTGCCAAGCGAGGACTCCGAGTACTTTGGCTACCTTGACGTACGAACCATCGACGTGCGCGATAACGCGCGGCGACCAAAGTTCCGTTAAAGATGCGGCAATGGCGAGCGGAGATGTTGGCATTCAGGATGATCCGGCTCAAGAGTTACGTTGTTAGTTGCCAAAGCGCAACGGCGCAGATCATCGCAAGCAACGTACTGTCGCCTCGCTAGCGGTGCGCGCTTGCCGGCGCAACAACAACGTACCAACCTTTGCTACCCGGAGACGACCACCGCACTGCCAACGGAAGCTAAGCCTGTGTTAGCGCTCGTAGCAGCCGGTGTTCCAAACCCAACGCATTAGCTCACGCTGGCGCCGCCGCAGCCAAAGCGCCCACCGCGAATTCCGATACGCCACATCGTCGACGACTTGATGCTGCTCATCGCCTTCCCTTAGAGCCCATAAACTGTTTTGAGCGTCGCCAGCGCCTCGGCCTTGGTCATGTTCTCGATCTTGAATGTCGCGGGGGCGACATCTTCGTAAGCCATGGCGTCGACGAATGCCTTGAGGTCCGCCTTGACGCTGGCGGGAAGCGTGACGGTGTCTTGTGTCAGAAGCTGGACCAGGCGGAAAACGTCATTGCGATGCTTCTTGATATTGTTGGCGTCGACCTTTTCGCTCGCGTCATTGCGCGCCTTGAGGTCCAGCCAGGCGCGCGCCTTGTACGGGATGAGGAGTTTCTCGCTCAGGATGGAGACGCCGTCGATCGACTCGCGGCCTTCGTTGATCAACGCATAGTAGTCATCATTAAGCAGCAGCGCTGAAAGGCTGACGAGCGCATCCTCGACTTCAAGCCTCACATAGCGGTCGGTGTCCGGCAGATCGATCGCCGCCGCTGGCCGCGCGAACAGCTCAATCATTGCGGGGAAGTCTTTGGTTTGGGGCTTGGCGAAACGATAGAATTTCTTCTCGCCCTCGTGCATGGCGAGCTGCGTGTACTTCCCCACCTCCAGAAACGCCGCAAACGCCTTTGCGAAGTCGCCGCTCACCACCTCGACACAGATGACGATGTCGAGGTCCTTGGTGGCGCGGAACGGCAGACCTGCATCCGTGAAGAGCAGATCGCAGGCCGCCCCGCCGATCAGCACATAATGGTCACTGTGATCGGTGAAATAGGTCTTGAATGTGTCGAGTCCCACTACCATTGCACGCGCTCCAGGACATCGACGGCCGCCTGTGCGACGCGTTCGTCAGCATGATCCCAGAACTGGGCATGCAGCGAAAGGGGATCGACGGTCTCGCCCCTGCTCAGGGTGTGCGGATCATAGCGCCAAGTTTCAATCAAGGCGTCAGTCGCGTCGATGTCGTTTACGTCTACAATGTCGTGCTTGCCGAAGAATTCATGCCATCCCGTCGCGAGGATGGCGTAGGTCGGCCGCTCGGGCGGGGCCAGGTCGGTCAGATCGGCCAGCGCGGTCTCACCGGCACGCAGCATGGCTGGGCGCTCGCCCTTGAACCGGACGCCATGGATGCCGCGAACGGGCGTGCGCAGCAGAGTGCGGCCCAGATCGATCAGCATCCGGCGATTGGCGACAAAGTGAAGGACCTTCTGCCGTCCCCGCCATTCGACCCTGGCCAGATTGAACTGCACCAGCTGGTCGAAGGCGCGACCGATCGACATCGCGGCAAACTCCAGCGGCTCGGCCAGCAGGGTCGGCGTCAGCGGCGTGTCGTCGCCAAACAAAATATGATGAAACAGGACGAGCTGTGCGGCTGGCGACAGATGCTCGCCGCGTTTTTTTGCGGGCGCGCGGAAATGCTCACGCAGGTCCATGGCCAGCTGCGGGATGTAGAGCTGGTTGCCGGGCACAATGAAAGCAACGCCTTGGGCGATCAGCCGGCTGCGGGTGGTCGCGCTCATGGTCTCGGCGGCGTAGATGACGACGCCCTCGTATGTCGCGGTCACCAGGGCGACATGCTTGCTGATCTCGGCCGGGCTGATGTCGACCGCTGCGCTTGCCGCCATGATGAGGCAAGGCCGGCGGGCTAGCGTGATGTGATAGAAGCGGTAGCGCTTGCCGATGAAGATCGGCAGGCTTGTCCCGCCGCCCCACGCCTCAAGTGCGACAGCAAGGTGCAGCGTCTCCGCTAAGTACGTCCTTAGCGCGCCGCCAAAAGGATCGGTCGGGGTGGCTGTGTGTAACATTGATTTGGATACTAACACTGTAGATGTTATTGTTCAATAAATACGTTACTTGACTGTTTTTACAGGCTTTCGTCGCACATTCGGTTAACTCCTTGAAAAGCCTGCTTGTGGACGCGGCACGCCCCTTGGCGGAGACCAACTGATCTCGCCGCCATCCTCGATCTGCGGCCAGGGCGTTATCCGGTGGGGCAGGCGGTGGCGGCGCGCGGGATCCATGATGGCGATATCCTCGTCGCCGACGCCGCCTCCGATCCCAAACCCGGCAAGGTCTGCGTCAAGTCTGCAAGTCTGCGAGTCTGCAAGTCCGAAGTCCGGACGAATTGGTCGGCGGACTTTCGGACTTTCGGACTTTTGGACTTTTGGACTTTCGGACTTTTGGACTTTTGGACTTTCGGACTTTTGGACTTTCGGACTTTCGGACTTTCGGACTTTCGGACCAATGGGAGTAAGGGTGATGCGTTCTGCAGATAATGAAGGCTAAGCACGGAAGCGGCGGGCACCGGCCACCCACAAGATGGCAGGTGACTGTGAGTGAATGTCGAGAGCGCCCGGTTCAAAGGACCCAAAGTGGTTCATTCCGGGCCGCCGCGCTGAGCGCATCACGCCATGCTCGGGTGGCGCGAACGTCATGAGTGAACGGTCACACTGCCATCGCAGGGGGTAGGTACCTCGACGCTGGCGTTATGCCACCACCAAGATCTCTTAGCATCGCTAGATCACCGGTCCGTTTCTTCGCGACCCGCGACCCGCCATCGGCTTCCACGCTCCGCGAACTCATGTTATCGACGCCCTATGCCGCGCCTAGGAATTCTTGATTGGGGGATTGGTGGCCTCGGCCTGTATCAACTCATCAAGCGCGGCATCCCGCGCCTACCGATCACCTATTGGTCCGACGCTGGATTCACCCCCTACGGCAAAGTTCCGCCGGCCGCCCTCGCTGCCCGCGTGCACTACATTGCCCAATATCTCGCAAACGAAGGGGTTACGCATCTGGCCATCGCGTGCAACGCTGCTAGCACTGTGCTGCCGCTGGCGCGTGCGATCCAACTACCGGATGAAGAATCCGCGCCCCTGGAAATTTCCGGAGTCCTGGAACATGGCGCCCGCGCGGCCGCTGCGCAGCCGGCTCGCCACGTCATCGGTATCGTCGGTGGCCGGCGTACCATTCGATCGCTGTCGTATCGCCGACGGCTGCCGCGTCGCACCGTTCGGCAACGCGTCGCGCAACCAATCTCGGCTTTCATCGAAGCCGGGCAACTACACGGTAAACCACTCGCAGCTGCACTTGATACCATCATGCGACCCCTTGCCACCGTCGACGTTTTGGTACTGGCCTGCACCCACTATCCCGCTATTGTCGACCAGTGGCAGCAACGCGCACCGCAGGCCAAGCTTATCGACCCGGCCGCGTTTATGTGGCAATGGATGCAGCGCACGTGGCCGATGGCGGCCATGGCTCAAGCCTCGCGCAACCACGCCAACCCGCCAGATGCATTTTTCACCACCGGCTCAGCAGCAGCCATGAAAAAATCGGCACGCCAAGCTTTTGGCGTTGTGTTAACCGGCATCCGTCACGTCGAACCCTAGTTCGCCGGCGACTGCCGATCTTTCGTCGGTGGTGGCGCCGGCATCCACATCCGCCACAGCCTCGGTGACATCACGGCAGTTGACCCAACCTGGATGCCATGCTGCAACATCGCGCAGGTCGCGCCACGGAAACGTGATCGTATCGTAGGGCCGCAACACCGAGCGAAAGATCACCTGCTCAGCGTTACGCGCAATGCATTCGTAGTGCACAAACGCGGCTTGGCCATCCATGCGCGACCATTTGCTGCCGATCAAATAGCGTTGTTGCACGGTGTTGCGCGCAACCAGGCTACGTGTAACTGGCACAGAGTCGGCGGGCTTATGCACAACCATTGGACGTTCCGCAATCGCCAAAGGTTGCAGCATCTACGCCCTTGCGAACCGCAATGCAAACCCAACCCCGCACCACCGTTGATGCTACCGTCAGGTATGCCTTCGGTATGCCAACTCCATGAATGAACTCGCTAAGCGCTACGCGCCAGCTGCCCAACGCAATCGCGCCATCATCGTTGACGCGCTGCGGCCGTTGTTGCCCAAGACTGGCACCGTCCTCGAAGTTGCCAGCGGCAGCGGCGAACACATTGTTTATTTTGCGCAAGCCTTTCCCACTGTGACCTGGCAGCCTAGCGACCCCGATGCCGAGTCCCGTGCTTCGATCTCCGCGTGGTGCGCGGAGGCCAAGCTTCCCAATGTATTGGCGCCGGCCGCTCTCGATGCCAGCGCTGCGAGTTGGCCTCTCGCCTGTACGCAGGCCGAAGTCGTGGTGTGCATTAACATGGTGCATATCAGCCCGTGGTCGGCGACGCTTGGCCTCTTGCGCGGCGCGGCCGCAGCGTTGCCAGCCGATGGTCCGCTGTATTTATACGGGCCGTATCGTCGCCACGGCGTTGTCACTGCGTCGAGCAATGAAGATTTTGATGTTTCACTCAAGCAACGCGACGCGCGTTGGGGCTTGCGCCGCCTAGAGGATGTGGCTGCTGCTGCCGCCGCGGTTGGCTTGGTGCTAACCGACGTGGCCGAGGTCCCAGCTAACAATCTGTCGATCGTGTTGCGCAAGCGTAACTAACACGGCCCAGCTTTGTTTTTGGCTGCAATCTGCGCGGGTAACGCCGCTTAACTCGCCATCGGAATCGTCGACACTTGACCTGCGCAGTTGGAAGTGACCGAAGGCCAATACTTGGTTGCCGCTGCGTCGATGGTAATCGGTTGCCGCTGCCGAGTACCATGCGTGATACGTGGAAGGTTCTCGCGCTCAGCCTATCGGCGATGGTCCTGCTATGCGCGCGCCGTCGCGGGCGAGGTCGACGCGGGCAAAAAAAAACCCCACGGAATCCGTAGGGTGTTTTTTCTAACTTCTTGACGAAGTCAGGTTGGTCAAGCTGGATTAAACGAGCTTAACGTTTTCGGCGCGAGGACCTTTAGGACCTTGGCCTTCGTTGAAGGAAACACGTTGACCTTGTTGAAGTTGTTCGAAACGAACGCCTTCGCAAGCCGACATGTGAAAAAATAGATCCTTGCCGGGGCTGGTTTCGATAAAGCCAAAACCTTTGTCCGTCAAACGCTTGATAGTTCCTTCAGCCATTGTGTCCGCCTTCGTACTAGTAGAACGTAATCGACTCGTTGAGAACCAGAGTGTTCGAACGACGATAACGCCTGCGCACCCTAGCACCTGTCGAGCAAAGGAAGATAGCGATATTTACGCTTGCTGGCAGGATCTGCCTTTGTATAAATTAGTCATGCATTTCAGTGGGTTGGCGTTCGTTTAGCGCTATTGGTCGGCGCTGAAGTAAGAACCAAGCGTAAAATCGTGCGTTAATGACAGCTAGATGCAGCCAACAAATCGCGGCTTTTTGGTGGTGGTCACAGGTCTGCTTGGGCTGTTGATGTTGCTTGGGCTAAGCGCCGGCGTGGTTCACGCCAAACGCATGCCTGGCTCTACTTCACCGCCGCGCCCGCCTGCCACCATGCCGGCGGCATCCGCTGGCAGCGTTGTCATGCTGACGTTCGCGGTGCCGCTGGTCTTTGCCAGTGCTACGACCGCCGACTGTCGCACCACCAATAACCAGGGTGATGTGCAGCTACTCTTGATGCAGCGCGACCCCGTGGGTGCGCCAGGCGTAGTTTCCGTCGGGCTGTTTAATCGCGGTGCGACAACGGTGTGTGTCGAGTCGCATATCGCGACGCATGAGATACAAGATGATCGGTTGGAAGTATCTGTGGCAACTCGCAATAAGCCCCGCACCGCCGTCGTTGTCCGGTTTTCGGACGATAGAGATAAATCGGCGCCGGTGATTGTCACCCTACCGCCAGGGGCCACCGCGTGGCACGACCTCGACGTGGTGGCATGGGCCGCGCGCTCGGTCAACGGCCGGCGAAAACTGCCGGCGGCTCCGCGGGTGCTGACCGCAACCTACGCAACTTCAGGTCAAACCGGCGTTTGGCAGGGTACTAGCGTCGCAAGTATCCCGTTGGGCCAACCGTAGGCCACCCTGCGCGGCCGACGTTCACGGCTGCCGGTTGGTATCCTGCCGCGCCACAATGCGGTAGGCTTCCCGGGTCGTGAATCTGTCGGCTACCATTCGCGGAACGCGGTTGCGTTTCACCAGCGTCAAAGAAGTATTGGCCAAAGCCAACGCTCCGAAAAGTGGCGACGATCTAGCTGGCGTCTCCGCACGCGACCCCGTGGAACGCGTGGCGGCGCGCGCCGTGCTGGCCGATCTCACGCTGCACCAGTTGCGCGAAAATCCGGTGGTGCCGTACGAGCAAGATGAAATCACCCGGGTGGTGGAAGACGGTTTGGATGCGCGTGCGTTTGCCGCGGTCGGGCACCTAACGGTTGGGCAATTTCGCGAGTGGATCCTCGAAACTTCGACCAGCGGGGCCATGTTGCGTTCGGTGGCCGCGGGCCTTACGCCGGAAATGGCAGCCGCGACCTGCAAACTCATGTCGAACATGGATTTGATGACGGTGGGCGCAAAATGCCAAGTGGTGGTGCGCGCCAACAACACGCTGGGCTTGCCGGGTCGGTTGAGTTCGCGATTACAGCCTAATCATCCTACTGATCATGTCCCGGGCATTTTAGCCTCGACCCGCGAAGGCTTAGCGTATGGCTGCGGCGACGCCGTCATTGGCCTCAACCCTGCTACAGATACGCCTGAATCAACCGCGGAAATTTTGCGTGCGCTCGACGATGTCATGCAGCGCAATGAAATTCCGACCCAGCATTGCGTGCTGTCGCACATCACCGTGCAGATGAAGGCCCTGGCCTTGGGCTGCCCGATGGACCTGATGTTTCAATCGATCGCCGGGACCCAAGGTGCCAACGCGGCGTTTGGCATTAGCGTGGCGCTGCTCGACGAAGCTGCGGCCATGATGAAAGCGCGCGGCTCGACTAAGGGCCCAAATCAAATGTACTTTGAAACCGGCCAAGGTTCGGCGCTGTCGTCGCAAGCCCATCACGGCGCTGATCAAGTCACGGTGGAAGCGCGGGCCTATGGCTTGGCTCGACGGTACGCGCCGTTCTTGGTTAACACCGTGGTCGGCTTCATCGGCCCGGAATACTTGGAAGATGGGCCGCAGATTACCCGTGCTGCGCTCGAAGATCATTTCATGGGCAAGCTGCTGGGCCTGCCGATGGGTTGTGATGCGTGTTTCACCTACCACGCCAGCATGTCGCAAGATGAGCTGGAGTCGCTCAAGGTGTTGTTGGCGGCGGCCGGTTGTACGTACTTGATGAGTTTGCCGGTGGGCGACGACATCATGCTCAATTATCAATCCACCAGCTTTCACGATATTGCGTCGGTGCGGGCGCTGTTGGGCAAATCAGCAACGCCGGAGTTTGATGCCTGGTTGGATCGCAAAGGCATTTGGGTCGGTGGCAAACCAGGCCCACATTTTGGTGATGTTGGAGTGCTGCGATGAGCCGGACCCGCGCGTTAATGAGCGAAGTGCGACGCTCGCTGGGCGAAACGGCGCCGCAAGCTCGTCTGGCACCGTTGCCCAAAGTGCAGGCTCCGCCGGCGCGCGTGTATGTAGCGGCTCGTGCAACTACCTCGTCCATGGCCGCCGCGTCGGCCCAACACACCACGGCACTGCTGGGCATTGGCCATGTTGGCACCCGCTATGCCACCGACGTGGTGTTGCAGTTTCAAGCTGAATTGGCGGTGGCCCACGCTGCGGTGGCTGCCGAGCTGCCCGAAGAGTGGGCCGCGCAACATGGCTTTTTGCCGTTGCAGTCACAGGCGACTACGCATCGTGAGTTTCTGCTGCGTCCGGATCTCGGACGTCGGCTGCATCCTGATTCACTAGCGCGGTTGCGAAAAGATGCACAGCGCGGTTGTGATGTGCAATTGATTTTGGCCGATGGGTTGTCGGCGATTGCCTGTATGGGCAGCGGCGAGCAACTATTTGCAGCGACCAAAGCCGCATGCGCAGCGCGTGGGCTCACCGTCGGTACGCCGGTGTGCGCCAAGTTTGCCCGGGTGTGGTTGCAAGATGAAATCGGCGCAGAAGTTGGTGCCAAAGTTGCCATCATCTTGTGCGGCGAGCGGCCAGGGCTCGGCACCGGCGACGGCTTGTCGGCGTATGCCGTGTTTGGCCCTAAAATCGGCAACACCGACGGAGAACGCAACATGATGAGCAATCTGCACGTGCGCGGTGTGTCGCCTGAAGAAGCAGCGCCTCGGCTCGCCGCGCTGGCGGCCGCTATGATCGCTCAAGGCGTGAGCGGGGTAAAACTTGATCTAACCGGCATTGGCGCTGGCGGTCGTGAGTACCGCGCGCCGCAAGTCCGAGAACGCTTGGTGGTACGTGATGCGTAACGCGCCTAACCGAATTGCTGCAAAGGTCCACCGACATGCTTGAACCTATTTTGCCTAAGGTCCTCGCGGTGCGGCGCATACCAAACGCCAGTGTCGAAGTGTTGCGCGCCTATGGCGCAGATCCACAACGCCACACCTCGCTCGGCATCATTACGTGCGATCAAGACGATGCGTTGTATGTCGCACTCGATGAAGCCACCAAACATTCCGATGCCGATGTGGTGTTCGGCCAAAGTTTTTATGCTGGGGCGGCGCACGCAAGTGGCCGCTTGTCGGGTGAAGTCATGGGCGTATTAGCCGCCGCTGATCCGCAAATGATCGAGGACGGCATCACCGCAACGCTGCGCTGCTTGGCGCATGACGCGTGTTTTTACGACGCTGATGGCAAAGGCACGATTACGGTATTTCCGCATGTGATCGGCGCGGTCGGCCGATATCTCGGCGCCGAACTTGGCGTTGCAGTGGGCGAGCCGATTGCCTACCTGGTGGCCCCGCCGATTGAGTTTTTGGTTGCGCTCGATGCTGCACTCAAATCGGCCGACGTGCGGGCGATCAAGATACTTACCCCGCCGACGCCTACCAACTTTGCATGTGCGTATCTTACTGGCGTGCGGCCGGGTGACTTAGCCGCATGTGAAGCCGCCGCCAGCGCGTTTGCTGCCGCCGTCGTCGATGTTGCGATGACGCCCACGCGCTAGGCGCTGCCAACCAAGCTATTCCGCCATCAATTGCGCCACAATTGCAGGCAAGCGATCGTAGTCGGCGGCAAAAGCTTCGGACGCCCGGAAGCGTTCGCGGCCTTGTTTGTCGAACACCAATAGCGATGGCAATGAGTTTAAGCTCATCGGCGCTGGTTGCATCATGTCGGGCGTGGCGCGGCCGATTGCCAGCTTGGTCGGCACTTCGCTGAGAAATTTTTGCGCGGCTTCGTCTTTTTCGTCGACAGAAACCGCGATGATTGCGAGTTCCGGGTTGGCCGCTGCCAGTGCGTTGAGTTTGGGAAAACCTTTGCGACAGGGCTGGCAATAGGACGCCCAAACATCTAGCACCAACACACGGCCGGTTGGTGCTTTCCAGGTGCCGCCACCGAGCAAGCGGTATTCCAGCGTCGGGGCAATAGCCGGTGCCGATGTTTGCGCGGCAGCGAGTGGTGCGGTCGGCGTAGGTGCGGCCGCAGCTTGGTCATTGTTTGCACCCGGTGCATTGCCGGCGCCGGTGGTCGTTGTGCTGCCACAGCCGACGCTGCCAATCAGTAACCCGCATGCCATGAGCGCCGAACGAAATTGCATCCCGTGAACGTACTCCAGAAAAAATCGTCACCAAGGGCTCAATCTCAGTTTTCGATTCTTAGTGCAAGCCGCCGACTTGTCACGTTGGGTTCGGTGCCCTACGCTTGGGCATGCGTTCGCGCCTGGTACTGTTGGCCGCTGTTGGTTTGTCGGTTCCGTTGCACGCAACCGCGCCCCGGCTCGCTGAGGCTTGAGGCATCGGCGCGCCCGTCGGTCCGACGGGCTGTGAAGGTGCTGCGTACACCAAGGGCCGGTGGTTCACCGGCGCGTCGCTTGGTGCGATGCGCACGACCCTGACGTTTGCCGACGATGGCGATTTTAAACTTTCGCAATTGGCCGCGTCGGCCACGGTTGGCTATGCGCTGCCGTCGCGCTGGAGCTTTCGTGCTGCGGTCGGCACGATTATCGACGGCGAAATTAGCAACGGGCAACGGACCGACGACATTGCCGCGGGCATTACCGGTGGCCTGGGCGTTTCGAAACTATGGCCGCTGCGCCGCAACTATTTCGTTACCGGCAGCGTTGATCTCAGCGCGTCGCGGGTGACTACCCATCAGGGCTTCGAGCCCGGCGTCGCATTTATTGCCACTGACCTGCGCGTGAGTGCGGTGGTCGGTAAAACCTTAGGCCGATTCAGTCCCTTCCTTGCGACCCGAGTTTTCGGCGGCCCGGTGTTTTGGACCTACAATGGCAATGACATCGTCGGCACCGATATCTATAAATTTCAGGTCGGCGGCGGCCTCAGCGTAATGGCTGGCACAGGCTTATCGGTGATGGCCAATGTCTCGGTGCTCGGTGAGCAAGCTGCGTCGATTTCGTTTGCCCAGCAAATGTGAGATCGCCAACAGTCCTACTGACGAGTAATAGTACCGGTTTCGGTAATCGCCCCGACGATACCTGCGGAAGACGTCCATGACGCTGAGATCGTAACGTCTTCGTCAGATACATTGCCGCTATCAAGTAGACCCGCTTCAAGGGTGAAGGTTTCGCCACCAAAAATACACTGTTGGCCGGCGACAATCACTTGGTTGAAGCAGCCCTCTGAACATGTGCCGGTTTCAAGTTTGAGCGTGCAGGTTTCGGCCTGGCGTTGGCGCACCAGGTTGGCCCCTGGCCCGTCGACAAGCGTCCAGGTTTCCACGCTGCTGGTGGTCATTGCGGTACGCGAATCGGTGCGTGCGACGGTACCAACGTAGGTGCCAGAAAAGTCCGTGCCGCCGCAGTTTACCAGCGGCAGCACACCGGCGATAAGGACACTTGAGAGCAGTCGGTTGAGATTTTTCATAGGTTGCAGCACATAGTAGCAACGGTTGTGCCAAGGCGCGCTAGTTTCATTTCAACTGGTTACGCTGTTGCGGCCCGGTCGTCGTCGGCCAATCGCGGCATTGTTGTCATGTTGCTGGTGTGGTGGTCAGGTGAGCGGTGGCTGGGCGGCGGCTGGGCGGTGGTTGGGCGCTGGCTGGGCGCTAGCAGTTGCTGGTATACGCGCGTATGGGAATTTCGCGGTGGGTTGCTCGATGGCAAGCGTGGTCAACCCAGCTGGCTACGACTGTCATCATGCGGCGAATTTAGATTTGCGGACCACTGGTACGAATTGCCGTTGCATCAGGGTTGAGCGCGGCGAACCAAGGTGAAGCAAATGAAGTACGTGCGGTGATCGCCGCAAGCGCTGCGAGCGCGGTGCTGCGCGCCAGTGGCCTCGATCCTTACGCACTGGTTTGGTATCTTTCCCATGGGCAAAGTTCGACTGCACGCGCTGCGGCCGGTTGGCTCACGCGCTGGCGCTGGCGGCAGCAACTCAAAATCGGCATGCACCATGTGATCATGCACAACGACGACTACACCAGTCGTGATTTTGTCGTGCACGTCCTGCAAGACAAATTTGCACTGGATGCGAAGTCGGCGCATCACGCCATGGACAAGGTCCATCGCGAAGGATTTGCAAGTGTCGCAGTCTTGCCGTTGTTGCAAGCCAACGAACAAATTCGCGCAGCCATGGCGTACGCACGCGAACAAAAATTCCCATTTCGGCTTTCGCTGTACCCTGAAGGCCGCCCAGCGTTGGCTGTGGCCCGCGACGCCTCGTGACGCTTCACTAGGTATTTTTGGCCTTTGATGTTTCCGACCTATTCAACCCACTGGGGGCGTTGTGGAGTTGCGCGGTGAAGCAGCGCCCTCGTTATAACAGCGACGACAAACGTCGATCCGGCCGCTCGGCTGGCGCGCCTTTTACCGCAGCCGTAACCCATGATCCGGTGCAGGCTGCGGCGATTACTGCGATGGTCGCGCTGCCGCAGCTGCCGATGCAAACGCTACCGACGAGTAATCCACCAACCATGAGCGCCGAACCAGGTTGCATACCGTGAACGTACTCCAGTAGACATTGGCGGCAATGGTTCCGCCCGAATGTGCGATCGGCGGTGCATGTGTGAGCACGATCAATGTGCGGCGCTCGTCGAGCCATCGCCGAGCCATGGCCGGACCGTCGGCCAGGTGGCCGATGCGTGATCAACTCGCGTGTTGCCCGTAGCTCGCACGGAACAAGACCCGGCGCTTGCCGTTTCAAGCGGGGACCGTTACTGTTAGCTGTGGCTGCGCCTTTACTTGAAATTTGCGATCTTGTGACGGAGTTCCGCACCGATCGCGGCGTGGTGCGAGCCGTGGATGGGGTTTCGTTAGCTATCAAACAAGGCCAAACCCTTGGTGTCGTCGGTGAATCCGGTTGCGGCAAATCCGTTACCGCACTGTCGGTGTTGCGTTTGATTGCGCATCCGGCCGGCCGGATCGCCGGCGGTGAAATACGCTACAAAGAACGCAATCTGCTGACCATGAGCCCTGATGAAATGCGCACCATCCGAGGCAATCGCATCGCGATGATTTTTCAAGAGCCGATGACCTCGCTCAATCCGGTGTTCACCATTGGTGATCAAATAGGCGAGGCAATTCGCTTACATCAAAAGAAATCAAAAGCCGAAGCGCGGGCTGCAACGATTGCCGCACTCAAGCAGGTTGGTATTCCGGCCGCCGAGCAGCGGGTCGACGATTATCCGCACCAATTGTCGGGTGGCATGAGACAGCGGGTCATGATCGCGATGGCGTTGTGTTGCAAGCCTGATGTTTTAATTGCCGATGAGCCGACCACCGCCCTCGACGTGACCATCCAAGCGCAGATTTTAGATCTGCTGCGCAAGCTGCAACGCGACACCCAGATGAGTATGATGCTTATCACTCACGATCTCGGCGTTGTCGCCCAGACCTGCGACGATGTTGCCGTGATGTATGCGGGCCGCGTCGTCGAGCATTCGCCAGCCAACCAGTTGTTCGCCACCCCGCATCATCCCTACACGGCGGGGCTGCTGCGTTCCATGCCTGAAGCCGCACCGCATCCCGTGGCTGACACACCGCGGGAGTCCGGCCAAGTTGGGCGAACTCGGCGGCCAAAGTTGCAAGAGATCGCAGGCATGGTGCCGAGTTTGTTCGATCTGCCCGCTGGCTGCGCGTTCGCCGAACGTTGCGATATTGCGCAAGCACGCTGCCGTACCGAGCTGCCGCTACTCACCGATTTGACTCATGTGGGTTGGCCCGGGCGCAGTGTGCGTTGCCATTTTCCGCTTAATATGGCGCTGAGTGTCGGAGCTGAACTATGAGCGTTGCGCAATTGCCTTTGCTCGAAGCCCGCGGGTTGTCGAAACATTTTAGCGCCAGCGTGCCGTGGCCGCGCGAAACTCCAGGCGTCGCGGCGGCCTTGCGGCGTGCTTTCACCCGGCAAAAAGCCTCGGTGCAGGCGGTTTCTGAAGTTGATTTGACGATTGCGCGTGGCGAAACTGTTGGGCTGGTGGGCGAATCGGGTTGTGGCAAGTCAACGTTGGGCCGGACGCTGTTGCGGCTGCTCGAACCGAGCGCAGGGCAGGTGTTGTTTGAAGGCCGCGATATCACCGAGGTCGATGCCCACACGTTGCGTGGGCTGCGTCGACAAATTCAGATCATCTTTCAAGATCCGTTTGCTTCGCTTAATCCTCGCATGACCGTGGGCGCCACCATCGGTGAACCCTTGGCAATTCACAACTTACTGCCATCGGCCGATCGGCTGGCGCGAGTACACGAGTTGCTCAAAAAGGTTGGACTTCGACCTGACGCCGCTGACCGATATCCGCATGAGTTTTCGGGTGGTCAGCGGCAACGCATCGGGATTGCTCGAGCCTTGGCGGTGCAGCCCAAATTCATTGTGTGCGATGAGCCGATTAGTGCGTTGGACGTTTCGATTC
>JAGPDK010000415.1 GCA_018057605.1 Kofleriaceae bacterium
CCACGGCCTTGACCCCATCTTGGGTTAGAGCTGCATCACTACTTGCACGGTTTGTCGAGGGTCCGTAGCTATGCGCATTGTTGCCGTTGCCGATACCCATTTGTTTACCGACGATTTCATCGTGCCTGATGGTGATGTATTCGTGCACGCTGGCGATATGTGTCAAGCCGGCACCATTGCTGAGCTGATGGCGGTGGTCACCTGGTTGGCCGACTTGCCACATCGTCACAAAGTGATCATCGCCGGCAACCATGATTGGAGTTTCATTGACGCGCGTAACGACGCTCGGGCATTGGTGGCTGCCGTGCATTATCTGCAAGATCAAGCGCTCGAATTGGACGGCGTGCGTTTTTATGGCAGCCCGTGGCAGCCGGAGTTCGGTGGCTGGGCGTTCAATTTGCCTCGCGGCCCGCAGATCGCCGAGCGGTGGAATCTAATTCCGCCTGGGCTCGATGTTTTGATCACGCACGGCCCGCCTGCGGGTTTTGGCGATCGCACGCCGCGTGGCGGCCGCGTTGGCTGCGCCGATTTGCTCCAACGGATCGATGTCGTGCGACCCCGGCTGCATTTGTTTGGCCATATTCATGAAGACGGCGGCGTGTGGACCCATGGCGATACTACGTTTGCCAACGTCACAACATGGGAATGCGAACGTGGCGCGACGGTCATCGATCTTGATGCAGCGGGCGTACACCCAGTGCTTGTGCCGCCGCATGGCCGGCGCGACGAGGCCTGATCTTGACCATTGCATTGCGACGTTTCGGTGCTCGCTGGCGTAGTTGCAAGGAATGAGTAGCGAACGAATCGTCGGTCGTACCATCGAACCTGGCATGTTGGGTTGGCCATCGCGACAAGCTGCGGTACCACCGAGCGGTGCCACTTTCTCGCTATCGTCGGGTTGCCAATTTGTGGAACTGGTTACCGGCGTTTCGTGCCGCCGCCGAGTATGAAAGTATCCAGCGTGCGGCGTTAGCTCTCAACATGAGCGCTTCAGCGTTGTCGCGAACCGTGCGCTTGCTCGAGGATGCGGTCGGGCTGCCGTTGTTTTTGCGCAGTCCTACCGGGCTCACGTTAACGGCGTCTGGGGAAAATCTGCTGCATGCGACGCGGCAAGCGATGCGCACCATCGACGAATCCGTTCACGCGTCGCAGCCTGCACCCAATCCAAGTTTTATTCTCGCTGCGTGCGGGCCTGCCTTGCCAACATTGCTGGCTCGTTGCGTGAGCGCACAACCAGAAATTTGGCAGGCCGCATCGTTGCGCATGCGCACGGTAGCCGCTGATCATGTGTGTGATTTGCTGTTGCGTGGCGAAATAGATTTTGCCCTGATGGTTGATGCACCGGCGACGCCCGAGGTGTTCCGCGTTGCCGTTGGCCAGTTGCAGTTGTCATGGTGGGGCCTGCCCGATGCTACTGCTACACCTGCGATCGAAATTGCGTTTACCGATGCAGCTGTGCAACCCGGCCGAGACGGGGACGTGCGGCTGAACATGGATGAGTTGGGTGCGGGGATCGAACTGGCGCGGGCCTCGAAGCTGCGGGTGCGTTGCCCCAACGTGCTAGCGCCGCTTGATTTTGTGGAGCACGATACTGTGCGCACTCAGCAAAATGTTTTTGTGGTGATGCGTCAAGCACTGCCTGGTCAGCAGCGGGGCCTGCTCGATGCGCTCACCGCATCGGTGCAAAGCACCTTGCAATCTGCCTGACACTACGGTGCTGCAAAAATGACGGCGAACTAAGCGCGCGTATCGGTCCGGCCTTAGATGTTCCGCTAGTGCGCACACTCATCAAGCTGGGGCTGCAACGGCAGCCATTCGGCTGGCGGCAGCAATGCGGCTAGGCGCTGTCGGGTTGCACAAAGCGCAAGCACATGTGGCGCGGTGGCCTGCATACCTTTGGCCACGTCGAGTCGGAGCAGCGGCCGCAATCCGTTGCGGCAGTTGGTTGTAATGGGGTCGTATTCACTGTCCGGACACGTTGCGGTCATCCACGGGTCGCCAAGATTAGTGTCCACGGGCCGATAACGCTCGATCGGATCCTCATTGCGAAACACTGAGCGCAGGCTAAATAACCCGGCCGCATCGGTGCCGCGTTGGACCAACGCGCTGGCACGGCGATCTTCGGGCCGGTTGGGTTGGTGACACGCGATGCAGCCGTTGATTTGCGCTACATGCTGCGCGGCACGATCACGGCCAGCGCTGCTGCGTGGTGCCGCAAACCGATGCTCGCGGACGAACGTTGCTAACAACCCTCCGGCTCTGGCGTCGTTGGCAACACTGCATGGCCAGCGCAAGCCAACAAGTCGGCCATCGCCATCGGGGCGCAACACGGTGCAATCCATGCCGTCACTGCGCCACTCGAATTGCCGCACGTCGAGCACGCGCCAGGTTGCATCGGCTGGTGCATCGGGCGCATGCGCAATGCCTACGTATTCGATGCGTGCGAGTTGCGCACCGACGGGCAGCTGAAATGACGGCGCGGTCGCGGCGGTTCGCAAGTGAAGTTGGCTGTCGTCAGGCACTTTCATGACTACAACGATGTGCGCGGTGGTGTTCGCGCTCGTTGGTGGCCGCACGGCGGTGGTAAGTTCGAGAAAGCCTTGCTTGCGCCATTGCAGCGGATCATGAGGTGCCGTGACCCAGTGCATATCGACGGGGAGCACAGGTGGTGTCGATGGTGTGTTGCGACACGCGGTTGCCGCCAGTAGTGCAGTTAACATCGCATCCCGCACACGAAACTTCATAAACACGTGTGCACAACAGCCACGGCGGCGTCTGAAAGCAGGCCCTGGGCCGCTAGAAAATGTACTTCATGCGCGACCTTGCTGCGATCCACATCAGGCAACTCGTTGGTCCAAACTTGATCTTCAATCAATTGCAATGCGACGAGCGCCGGCAACGACGGCGATACCAACACTAAATTCGCATGTTCGCGGTGCCGGCCAAACAACCAGGTTGCAGGCGTTGCCGCAGGGCGGCCGAACAGGATCTCGCCGAGTTCAACACCGATGGTAAACTCTTTGACTGCGTGGGTATAGTGGCGAACCGCTAGGCCCGCGATGCCGTCTGCGAGTGGGGCCGTGAGTACCTGGTGACGGGTGCGGGCGAAGTCAGCGAGTTCGATAACATCGACTGGCGCACCCTGTGCTTCTAGATAATCGGCAAAAGGTGCGGCAACTTCAGACGGCGACCAATGGGTCGGCGGGTGTGCTTGCAAAAATTCCTGGCGTAACTCATCACACCGACGAGCATCCCAACTCGCCGCCGCAACCATGGCTGCACGAAAAAACGAATCGACTACGCCGCGTTGCTGCCGATCGACCAACATTGCATACCCGCCAAAGCGCTGGCTGCCCGACGGAGATTGCCCTAACACGGCTTCGCACTGCGCTGCGGTCTTGCGCCCAGCCAGCAGCTCGGCCATTTCGGCAAAAAATATGTCGAGGTTCGGCGAGGTCACGCGTAGCGCTCCATCAGGTCGCGGGCCTGATCGGCCTGGTCCAAGACCGCATCAAGCGATGGGATGTGTTGGTCCCACTCAATCAACGTCGGCACCGGGCCGCAGCGCTTGAGTACTTCAATATAGAGTTGCCAAACCGGTTGCGCGATTGGCGCAGCGTGGGTATCGAGCAATAAATCGCCGTCCCAGGTGTGGCCAGCGAGATGCAGTTGTTTGACGTAACGCAGCGGAAATTGATCGAGCAGCTCCATTGCGTCGAGTTTTTGATTCACTGCGTTGACGTATAGGTTATTGACATCGAGCAGCAGCCCAACCCCGGCTTGCTCGGCGACGCTGGCTAAAAAAGTCGATTCGTCGAGTGTGGAGCCCGGCATTTCGGCATACGTGGTGATGTTTTCCAAAATCAATGGCACGCTGGTGGCGGCTTGAGCCGCGCGGGCATTGCGCACCACCCGGGCCACAGTTTCGGCGTGCCGTGGCAGTGGTAACAAATCGAGATAGTTACGTGCGCCGATCGATGAATAACAAAGATGGTCACTGATATACGGCGGCGCGACATGGCGCACCAGGGCAGTCAGGCCATCGAGATAACCAGCCGGAGTGTCACTCCCAACCGAAAGACCAACGCCGTGCGGCACAACCGGCCAACGTTCGTTGAACCGGTCAAGCATGGCGGCCGCGCGCCCGGTTGCAGCGATGTAATTTTCGCTGACGATTTCAAGCCAATCGACGCGCCGACGGGTGGCCAGCAACGGCTCAAACAGCTCCTTGCGGAGGCCAATGCCAACACCTTGGATCTCTCGCATGGGCGTGGCTCGGTTCACGGTACTTGGGTGTAGACAAAGTCGCGGCCTGAGTGGCTAGCGTCGGTGCCGGCGCCAACATGGCAGCCGCTACATAGATCGGTATTGGCCTTGGCACCCTTGGCGTTGTAGACCACGCTGCCGTTGAGTTTTTCATACCAGTACCATTTACTGCCATCCGAGGCCCCATCGTTGAGCTTGAGCCCGGTGGCGTAGCCGATGATGGTGGTGCCATTGGCGGCGTATAGCTCTTTCACGCTTGCCGCGCCAAACGGATAGACCGCGCCAGCGGCGGTTGCGGTCAGTTTGGTATTGTTACAGATTTTGTTTTTGCCGTGAGGCGAGGGCGAGCGCGCATCATGCACGGTGGTTTCACATTTCCAACCGGCACCTTTGTAACTGCCAGCGGTAATCCACGCGGTGATTTCAGCGTCGGTACCCTGCGGCGGAGTTTGGGCATCACCAGCGGCGGCAGGACAGCCGGCCGGGCAACCAGCTGGGCAACCAGCTTCGGTGTCGTCGTCGGTGCAGGCCGAGGCCGAAGCCATGATTGCCAGCGCTGCGACGGCGGTTGCGGAGGTCAGAACAGATTTGATATTTTTGATCATGTGCGTAGGTACCGGTATTGAGTTGAAGCTGCGACGCCGCGGGATTAGGGCGTTTCCGGCATGTACTACGCGGTAGGGCGCGCCGAGTAACTGGTTCGCTGTTCGAATGATTCGCACGGGCCATGCGAAAAAACGCGCAGCGGTATGCCACGGAGGGAAGCGCCAACCTGGTCATTCGTCGCGCCTCACACCAAATAGTCGATGCATCTCGCGTAGTCGATCGGTTCGCCGGTTCATTTCGAGGCGTAGGTGTTGGCCGTAAGGGCCAGCGCCGCATGGGCCTCGTGCAACGCTGCGAGGCCACGTCTCGCGTCAGTGCTGATCGGCGTTATGCAGCCGACCGAGAGCGTCACACCTTGGGCGTCGACGTGGGCAACCACGACGCCAGCGTCGCAGCGTCGATATGCGCCGATATTTCAGCGATTTGCTCACCCAACGCATCGACGTCGATGGCTGCCTTCGCCTTTGCACCTTGTATTACAAAGCCACGCTATCGCCAATTCAAGTTCGGCATGCGCTAGCCGACCCACCAGCCGATCGTGAACAGCGCACAATGTCCATCATCGC
>JAGPDK010000416.1 GCA_018057605.1 Kofleriaceae bacterium
GCGTATTCTGCTGTTGGCCATCGTATTGATAAGAGCCGGCACCATATCGTTTGTCGAGCATGCCCCCACCGCCATTGCTCGAAATGCCCGCGTAAATACTGAACAGCGCCTTTTTCTTGTGCTCGGAGATATCGGAAATCCCGTCAATACGACTCTTAAAGACATCGAGCTGCAACCGACCTTCGAGTTGACCGGCTTGATTCATCACGCCAGCCGCGGTGAGCGCGATTTTGTCGGCCGGCGTCCAGGTAATGCTAGCGCCAATTTCGGCGGTGGTCTGTTTTCCATGTTCCGCTGCAACACTGCCCCACGCACCAGCGTACAAATTGCGGCCCAGCTGCGCATCGATGGCGCCGGATGCAACAGCATAATCACGCGCGCCCGCACCAGCTTCAAAGTTAAACGACTGAATTACTTTCGAAGATTGGTAACGCTCATGAATCGATAACGTGGTTTGGCCTTCGCCCCCGCTTGGCTGCGTGTGAGTTAACCGACCCGACGCCGACAACCCACCGCTTTGATACGCCAAGCCCGCCGACGCGGTGGTGGTGCTTTGGTCGCCGACACGCGCATGCGACAACGATGCATCACCGGTAGTCGTATCGCTAAAACGATGCGCGCCGGTCACCGCAGCGCTGTAGCCGCCTGAGCCAACCGTTGCCGTACCAGTCATCGACGTCGCATCGCTAAATTTGTGCGCACCCGACACCGTCGCGCTGTAGCCATCCGGGCTGTAGCGCGCCGAACCGGTCATTGAGGTGGCATCGCTGAACTTATGTGCGCCGTCGACGCCAGCCACCAGCCCGCCGCCCGATTCGCGCACACCGACATAACCCGACGCGGTGGTCGAAGCATCTTTGTCCTTGTACTCCGCCGCAAGTTCAGCTTGCCCGCCTTGAGCGGTCTGGTGATGCCGCAACATCGGCGTGACCGTGGCCCCGTCGCCAGCATCGAACGTGCGCCGAACCCCAGCGTCCCAGCCGTCGGTGCTCTTGCGTCCGTAGATTTCACCGAGGGTCTCGCCATCGCGCTGCCAGGCGACCGCACCTTCTTTTTTGCCAATCTTGGCAACCAACGCATCGTCGTCATCGATTTGATAACTCGCGTCGAGACCGTCTTTGGTGCCTTTGCCTTGAAACTTGCCGTCTTCGGTCCGCCAACGCGCCGCTTTTTCCTCGGCAGATGCCAAGAAATATCCACCTTGTGGATTGCTTGGATCCCCGGCCGCGATGGCTTTGCGTTTAAGATCAACGCGAATCGCGTCCATCGCGTGCAAAACATTTTGGTAATAGGTGCCGCCTAGCGACTGCACCAATTGCATCAACTCTTTGTGCTCACCAGGTCGGCGATCGATAATGTCGATCACCTTAGTAATATCGGGCACGCCTTGTTTGAGCAGCGCTTGCAGCTCGCCCACGCCAGGGCCCGCGACAATCGGGGCAGCGACTTCGGTTTTTTCAACCTCGGCGGTTGCAATGGTCGAGGCTGTAGCATGTTCACTCATGGCTTATTATACGGATTTGGCTACCGAAGATCCCTTACAAGCGCCCTACGCTATCAAGCTGTTGCAGAAACTTGCGCGTAACATTCCAAACCAGCCAATTACCACCGCGACCAACCAAAACCCACGGAGTGTAAGCGTAGAACGCTGCCGTGGCATGGGTCTTCGAAGAAATGGTAATGTGATCAAGGCTTTGACGCGATGCGCCAACACGATAGTTGCCATCGCCGCTGCGTGATTGTTGATAAAACTTGGCAAAAACATCACCCGCGCACCTGAGCTGATTGGCAAAACCAGCGAATTGCGCCGTGCACGAACGATAATCCGCACAACCGCAGCCCAACGCAAAATTGACTTGGGCTTGGCTCGGCCGAGATTTGCTCACCAAGCCTTTTTCAATTTGCATGCGGGCCAGCAACAGAATTGGATTGATTCCACGCTTTTGCGCCTCTGCATGCAGGACTTTCGACAACGGCTGCCCTTCAACTTTTTCGTCGGCCAACCAACTACGGTGACCACCGTCATAGGGCACATTTTCAAAAAACCACTGGACGTCCTCGGCCGAAATGGTTGTCACATCCGTGAACAACGGGTCATTCATGATGTTGTTGTGATTAAAAGCCACCGGTATCCCAACCACATCAGCTTTGCTCTCGCCGTCGGATGGCACCCAATCAACTTCTTCGTAGTCGGCAGGGTCGCCTTGATCCGACTGGCCACTGTCGTCGCCACCACCTTCGGTACAGCTGACCGCAGTAATGCTCACCGCAAGCGTCATCACGGCCAGCAGGAGGGGCTGATAGAGCGAACTGAGAGGGTGGTTCCGCATGCCCAAAGGCTTTTGCAAGCCAAGGGCCAGGCTGCGTAGGGGGCCTTTGTACGGCCGACTGCTTCGCTGATCCCGTACTCAGGCGGCCCCACGCTTGCGCGAACGGCCGCTTGCGCGAACGGCCGCTTGCGCGAACGGCCGCTTGCGCGAACGGCCGCTTGCGCGGACGGCTGAGGCCCCGGCGCGGACGGCCGGCGCGGACGGCTGACACTCACCCAGCCTGGCAATGTCCGTGGCCCGGACGGCTGGCACCCAGGTTCTGCTGCGCGGACGGCTGACACTCACCCAGCCTGCAATGTCCGTGGCCCGGACGGCTGGCACCCAGGTTCTGCTCCCAGGTTCTGGCTGACACTCACGTTGTGGACACCCGCGTGCTTGGCACTCCGGACGTATCAACGTTTCTTACTATTACAGCGCAGCCATGCTGTGAATTCCCACTCCGAACATTGACCCGCAGCAAGTGCGAGCACTCGCAACGTTGCATCCGTTTGTGGCGCAACCAAACGATAGCCATTGAGGCCAAACAATAGCCCCACCGGCAGAAATGCGGCCCGCTTGTTGCCATCCACAAACGGATGATTTTTCGCTAAGCCAAACCCGACGCTGCGCGAACGACCATTGCTCCCCACCCAGCAAAGGGTCAGGACTTGTAAATGAATTACTGACCCACTATTTGGCTCGAGCCACGTGCATGACAGGACGCGCGGAAGGCGCATCCCCGTCATTATGTGACTGACGCGCAATGCAGCCAGTCACAATGGATCGGCCCAAAGTAGGGTCAGTAATTTATGCACAAGTCCTTAGCCCTCTAGACTCAGGCGTCGTTGGTGGCAACTGACCGTACGCGTTGGGTCGTTGGCGTCACCAGCGGGCCTTCGACTTCGCCTTGTTGAATCTGGGCTTGGCGCACCACGTAGGCCGTCATGTTGACGATGTCATCGACGGTGGCCTCGCTTTGCAGTGCCGCGACAGGCTTGCGGACGCCAAGTAAGATCGGCCCGACGGCTTGCACCCCACCGAGCACTTTAAGGGTTTGATATGCGGCATTGCCAGCGGCCAACGATGAAAACACCCACGTGTTCGCAGCGCGCGATAGCTTTGAAAAACCGTAGTATTCACGCCGTCGGTCGGCATCGAACGCAAGTTCCGGCTGCATTTCACCATCGATTTGTAAATCAGGGCGCACGCGCTGCACGGTGGCAAGCGCCCGCTGCACGGTGGTAACGTCCGGATGGCGGACAGATCCAAAGTTTGAGTATGAGATCATCGCTACCCGCGGCGTCACGCCGAACGATGTCACGGCATTGCTCATTTGCAGCGCAATATCCGCCAAGGTATCGGCATCGGGATTGATATTGAACACGGTATCGCCGAAGAATCGCACGGAGTTTTGCAAAATCATCATGTACATACCGACCGCAACTTTGCAGCCCGGGTGCAAGCCAAAGATCTCCAGCGCTGGCCGAACAGTTTCGGGATACGATAAGTGCATGCCGGTCACCATGCCGTCAGCATCACCTTGTTCCACCATCATGGCCGCGTAGTAACTGGGCTTCGACACCAAGATTTTGGCCATGGACAAGGTCACGCCTTTGCGTTGCCGCATCGCGAACAACGCATCGGCGTAACGCGCCGCATGGGTGCTTTCGCGTGGATCAATAATCTCAGCATGGTCCAACAAATCCAAACCGAGCTCATTGCACATCCGCACAATTTCTTTGCGCCGGCCCAACAACACCGGATGGGCAATTTCTTCGTCGACAATTTGCTGTACGGCACGCAACATGCGAATGTTTTCGGCCTCCGCAAACACCACGCGCTTCGGATTGCGCCGCGCCTGTTGGGTCATAGCCCGCATGATTGAGTACGCCGCATTCGACGATTTCGACATCAACTTGTCGGCGTAAGCTTCGATGTCAATCTTTTTCCGCGCGACGCCGGAGTCAATGGCAGCCCGTGCCACCGCCGGCGCAACCCACCACAACACCCGCGGATCAAATGGTTTTGGAATGAAGTAGTCCGGTCCAAACTTCATGGCTTTGCCGCCATACGCTGCAACCACTGCGTCGGGCACCGGTTCCCGAGTCAGCTCGGCCAACGCATGGGCCGCCGCGACTTTCATTTCTTCCGACACCGAACTGGCCCGTACGTCGAGGGCACCGCGAAAAATATACGGAAAGCCCAGCACGTTATTCACTTGGTTGGGAAAATCCGAGCGCCCAGTTGCCACCAAAGCATCCGGCCGCGCCGCCACCGCCTCATGGTACGAAATTTCAGGATCGGGGTTCGCTAACGCAAAAATGATCGGCCGTGGCGCCATGGCTGCCAGGTATTCCGGCTTGCACGCACCGGCAACCGATAGGCCCATAAACATATCAGCCCCAACCAAGGCCTCCGCCAACGTCCGCCGACCATCGTCGGCAATCGCGAACTTCTCCTTGTAGCGGTTCAGATCGGTGCGATCTTTGTGCACCACGCCTTTGGAATCGCAGATCACCACATGCTCACGACGCAGGCCCAGCCGCACAAAAAATTCAGCGCACGCAATCGCACCAGCGCCGGCGCCGGAAACCACCAGCTTGATGTCTTCCAACTTTTTTTCGGCTAGCGTTGCAGCGTTAAGCAGGCCCGCGCCCGAAATAATGGCTGTGCCGTGTTGATCATCGTGAAACACTGGAATGCGCATGCGTTTGCGCAATTTCTCCTCAATCTCAAAACATTCCGGAGCCGCAATATCTTCCAAATTGATGCCACCAAACGTTGGCTCCAAGGCAGCGACGATTTCAACAACTTGATCAACGTCGGTTGCGTTGATCTCAAGATCGAAGACATCGATGTCGGCGAATTTTTTGAAGAGGCAAGCTTTGCCTTCCATCACTGGCTTGCCAGCGGCTGCGCCAATATTGCCGAGCCCAAGGACCGCGGTACCATTGCTAATGACAGCAACTAGGTTTCCGCGCGCCGTGTACTCCCAGCTTTTTTCTTCGTCGGCAGCAATCTCCAAACATGGCTCGGCCACCCCGGGGGTGTAGGCCAAGGCCAAATCCATCTGGCTTACCAACGGCTTCGATGAAATTACTTCGATTTTGCCGTGGCGGCCGCGG
>JAGPDK010000040.1:0-4244 GCA_018057605.1 Kofleriaceae bacterium
ACCCGCCACGCTAACCAATGTGCACACGACAGCGAGCCTTGCACATGCCAGCCCGAGGCAATGTCGAATTCACGAATCGCGGTTAACTGCCGATGCATCGCAGCGTCGATATGCGCCGACATTTCAGCGATTTGTTCACCCAGCCCATCGACATCGAGGGCCACCTTCACCGCTGCACCATGTTCCATATGAACATACTACCATCGACTTTTTCGACGCGGTGATTGGCTCACTGTGCTGCGAAGCCTCGGTGCAAGGAAAGCAAACTGCCAACGCAGACTATCGGTGCATGCCGCGAACCTGACGGCGTTGCACAACCGATTTGTGGGCCAATCGTTAACGTGAATATTTTTGGCAAGAAAAAACACGTCAACATAAATCGAAAATATTGTTCCTGTTTTGCAGGAAATTGAAGTCCGAAAACCGGACGCACATCCGGACACGACCTCGATGCCAATCGGCGCGTACAAATCAACAACTATCGCCAATTCAAATTCGGCATACACCCGCCGCCCCACCAGCCGATGGCTCACCGCGCGCAATGCCATCATCGCTATCACTTCCCGCCACCAACCCGCGACGCGACGGCGGCGCATCAGGCAACGCGCAAGCACCAACCTCCGCGGCCGCGCGGCCAGCCGCAGTGCGCTCGCGCAAGCTCCACGTCGCGCCCCCCGGAGCCTCGGTGAGCCAACCGTTCACCCGCCCGTTTACCCGCCCGTTCACATGACCCTGCTTATCCCGGCCCCACGTGGGTAGATCTGCATCTGCGGGCGGCGTCATGGCGGGGCAACACCGTCCGCCGTCACGTCCGAAATTCCCACGATATGAAAATATCAAGGAAAACGGAGAACAATGATCAACTTGCCTGGCCCTTCTGCGCGACTTGCAACTGGCAAGTCGCCAGCATTCAACCCACCGCACGTCACTCGCGCGCTTTTTTATGATTATTCATTGGCCGATCCTAGTTAGTTAGCGGCAATCCAAAGGGGCGCAAGGCGAGCCGCAGGATCTTGCAGTTGTGCCTACCTTGTCACGGTCGCCACTGGCGTGTAGGGTGCGGCCACGAATAAAGGAGTTGCCGATGCTCGAAGAGACGCTGCGCGAAGCGCTTACGTTTGATGATGTGCTACTGGTACCTGCTTTGTCCTCGGTGATTCCACGTGACGTGGACGTCAGCACGGCGCTTACCGAAACGTTGCGGCTGCACATGCCCTTGGTAAGTTCGGCGATGGACACCGTGACCGAAGCCGCGACGGCGATTCGCATGGCGCGGGAGGGCGGTATCGGCTTTATTCATAAAAACCGCACGGTCGAAGAGCAAGCGCGCGAAGTCGTGCGGGTCAAAAAGGCCCAGTCCGGCATGGTGGTGGATCCTGTCACGATTGCGCCCGATCGCACGCTGGCTGATGCGCTCGCCTTGATGCGCAGCTATCGCATCAGCGGCTTGCCCGTCGTCGATGACGAGCTGATTCCAGTTGGCATTTTGACCAATCGTGATCTGCGCTTTGAAAACAAGCTTGATCAAAAAGTTGGCGACGTCATGACCAAGTCGCCGGTCATGGTGCGCGACGGCGTGAGTATTGAGCAAGCCAAAGAATTGTTACATCAGCATCGGATTGAGAAATTGCTGGTGGTCGATGGTCGCGGTCGCCTCAAGGGCCTCATTACCATCAAAGATATCGAACAAGCAGAGTCGAACCCGTGGTCGGCAATTGACGATCGTGGGCGCTTGCGGGTCGGTGCCGCCGTAGGAGTGGGTGGCGATCGGGTTGCGCGCATCGAAGCGCTGATGGCCGCTGGCGTCGATGTGATTTGTATCGACACGGCGCATGGCCATTCGCAAGGTGTGCTTGATGCGGTGGCGGAAACCAAAAAACAGTTTCCCAACCTGATCTTGGTGGCCGGCAACGTTGCTACCAAGTCCGCGACAGCGGCGCTCGTGGCCGCCGGTGCCGACGCGGTAAAGGTCGGCGTCGGCCCAGGCTCGATTTGCACCACGCGCATTGTTGCGGGCGTCGGCGTGCCGCAACTCACCGCCATCTCGGATGCGGTCGAAGCGGTGCGTGGCACCCACGTACGCATCATTGCCGACGGTGGCATCAAATTCTCTGGCGATGTGGCCAAGGCGATCGCGGCCGGCGCGCACACGGTGATGATCGGTTCGTTGTTCGCAGGCACTGACGAAGCGCCCGGCGAAATCATCTTGTATCAAGGCCGCAGTTACAAGTCGTATCGCGGCATGGGGTCGATTGGGGCCATGCAAGAGGGCTCGAAAGATCGGTATTTCCAAGCCGATGTTGAAACGCCGCAAAAACTTGTGCCTGAAGGTATCGAGGGCCGGGTACCGTACAAAGGCCCGCTGCGCGATTCGATTTTGCAGCTGGTCGGCGGGTTGCGCGCATCGATGGGCTACCTCGGTTGTGCCACCATCGACGACATGCGGACCAAATCACGGTTCGTGCGGATCTCCTCGGCGGGGTTGCGCGAAAGCCACGTTCACGACGTCATCATCACCAAAGAGGCGCCGAATTATCGGCTGGAATAAGCATGGCTCATCAGCTCGTCGTAATTCTAGATTTCGGATCGCAGTACACTCAGCTCATCGCTCGGAGAATTCGCGAGCAAGCGGTGTACTGCGAAATTCATCCTTATACCGTAGCCCTTGAAAAGCTGCGTAGCTTGCACCCCGCCGCCATCGTGTTGTCGGGTGGTCCGTCGTCGGTCTATGACGTTGACGCACCAACGATGTCAGCCGAGGTGTATGCGCTGGGCGTGCCAGTGCTGGGTATTTGTTATGGGGCGCAACTCACCGCCAAGCTGTTAGGTGGCGTGGTCCACGCGGCGGATAAACGCGAATACGGTCGTGCGATGATCCGCGTGCACACTGACAATAGTCCGCTGCTACGCGGCATTGCGACGGACACGGATGTGCCGGTGTGGATGAGTCACGGCGATCATGTTGATCAGTTGCCGAGCGGTTTTGCCCAGACTGCATCGTCGAGCAATTGCCCAATGACGGCCTTTGAAGATCGCGCGCGGCATATTTATTGTGTGCAGTTTCATCCTGAAGTTGTGCATACGCCTTGTGGCGCGCAGTTGCTTGGTAATTTCTTGTTTGCGATTGCCAAGCTCAACGGTGATTGGTCGATGGCTTCGTTCGTTGATGAAGCTGTCGCCAAAGTTCGCGCCCAAGTGGGCGACGACGGCCGGGTTATTTGTGGCTTGTCCGGTGGCGTCGATTCGTCGGTTGCCGCTGCTTTAATCCACCGTGCCATTGGCGACCGCTTAACCTGCATCTTTGTTGATAACGGTGTGCTGCGCAAAGGTGAGCGCGAGTACGTGGCAACTATTTTTCGTGACCATTTTAAAGTTGATCTCCGGGTTATCGACGCTGAAGATCGTTTTTTGGACGCGTTGGCCAATTGCACTGATCCGGAACGTAAACGCAAAATTATTGGTGCCGAGTTTATTGCGGTATTTGATCAGCAATCGCAGACCATCGAAAATGCCAGGTACTTAGCCCAAGGCACGCTGTACCCCGATGTGATTGAAAGTGTTTCGACCAAGGGCCCGAGTCACATGATCAAAAGCCATCATAACGTTGGCGGCTTGCCCGAACACATGAAGCTGTCGTTGGTTGAGCCATTGCGTGAACTGTTTAAAGATGAAGTCCGGCAGCTCGGCTTAGAGTTGGGCTTGCCGCGCCACATGGTGTGGCGGCAGCCGTTTCCGGGGCCTGGCTTGGCGGTGCGTTGTTTAGGCCCGCTGACGCGCCAACGGTTACATGTGCTGCGCGAAGCTGACGCGATTATCGAACAGGAGATTCGTGCCGCGGGTTTGTACGAAGACATTTGGCAGTCGTTTGGCGTGCTGTTACCGGTGCGCTCTGTCGGTGTGATGGGCGATGCCCGGACCTACGAAGAAACCTTGGCGCTGCGCGCCGTCCATTCCAAAGATGGCATGACCGCCGATTGGGTGCCGTTGCCGTACGATCTGTTAGCGCGGATTTCTAACCGGGTGATCAATGAAGTGCGTGGTATCAATCGGGTGGTGTACGACATCACGTCCAAGCCGCCAGGGACGATCGAATGGGAGTAGGGCCGCGTAGCACGTTGATCACAGAAGGGACTTGCCCGTCCCTTCTGCCGCCGACAAGTCGCCGGCATTCAACCCTCCGCGCGTGGCCTCGCGCGATGATCACAGAAGGGACTTGCCCGTCCCTGCTGCCGCCGACAAGTCGC
>JAGPDK010000040.1:4344-18909 GCA_018057605.1 Kofleriaceae bacterium
GATCACAGAAGGGACTTGCCCGTCCCTTCTGCCGCCGACAAGTCGCCGGCATTCAACCCTCCGCGCGTGGCCTCGCGCGATGATCACAGAAGGGACTTGCCCGTCCCTGCTGCCGCCGACAAGTCGCCGGCATTCAACCCTCCGCGCGTGGCCTCGCGCGATGATCACAGAAGGGACTTGCCCGTCCCTGCTGCCGCCGACAAGTCGCTGGCATTCAGCCCTCCGCGCGTGGCCTCGCGCGATGATCACAGAAGGGACTTGCCCGTCCCTGCTGCCGCCGACAAGTCGCTGGCATTCAGCCCTCCGCGCGTGGCCTCGCGCGTTTTTTTGGGGATCATTCATTGGCCGTTTCTGTTTAGTCACGCTCGTAGTGTTGACAAGCTCGGCGGCGGCTGGTCAGTCGCTGGCGCCGCAAAGCCTGACCGCGCACGTCACTATTGATTGGTCGGCGGGGCTGATGGTTGCAAAAGGGCTGGGGTTAGCCGACCGCCGCGCGCCGGCTCCGGATGTGGCGCGCGCTGCGGCGCGTAGTCGAGGTGTGGCCCAGGCGCGGCAGCGCATGAGCGACGCGTTGCTGTTGGTCCCGTGGGCCGATGGCAAAGGTTCGGCCGCGCAACTCACGAGCGCGCAGCTCGCAACGTTGGTCGATATGGCCACGTTGCGCGCTGCGCAACCGCAAACCGACGGTGGTTGGCAAATTGAGTTGCAGTTGTCGCTTGAAGTGTTGCGGCAAGCTGTACGCGGCAATCGCAAGCTGCCGGTTGCTGGCGACGATGTGGCACGGTCGGAGATCGCGCTTGACGCTCGGAAGCTGCGCCTGCGTCCAACCGTTGGTCTGCAAATCAACGATGGCGGCACCACGGTTGAATGCGCAACTCGCTGGGTCACAAGTTGGCCCGGGCCGAGCACCAAGGTCCGCAGCGTGAACGCCGGGCTGCTTGAATTATCGAAACCAGTCGGAATCAAACCGGCCACGTTGTGCGTTATCATCGTGAGTCAGTAGGGTTATCGATGCGTCATTTTTGTAGCACCTGGGTCGCGGTTAGTTGCATGGTGGCATTCGCCATGCCCGGTGGGGCTGTGGCCGACGACGATTTTGATGACCTGACCGTTGAAGCTGATGCCGACGCGGGGGCCAGCGATGCGCGTGTCGTCGCACTTGACGCGGCATTTGCTAACGCGGTGAAGCAATCCGTCGAAAGCCTCGCGGACCGCACCCAGATCGCTGCCAAACGCGTCGACTACGACAAAGAAATCGTCGGCCGGGCCCGCTTGTGGGTCGCGTCGTTTTCGGTAACAAGCGACCAAGTTATCGACGGCCGTCGGCGCCTCGCAGTCAAGGTTCGCATTGATCAGCGCAAGCTGGGCCTGCGCATGCAGCAGCTTGGGATTATTCAAACGCTGCCTGATGGTAACGGTGACGGCAGCATGCCGGGCGCCGGAGCCAGCGTCGCTACCGTGGAAGGTGATTCGGTGACGCTGTTAGCGCGGGCCTTGTCGCCAACCCAGGTGCGTGCGAACTATGGTGCGAGTGCTGGCAGGTTGCCGGAGTTTGATGGATTCAAAGCGGCGCTCGCCGCTCGGGGCTACCGCTGGCGGCCAACGCCGGCTGCGGGGCCAGCCGCGACTCGCGCCGGCGCGATACCGTTAAACGATTCGGCTGCGCTAGCGTTTGCGGGCGATGCCAAAGCTGATAGTGCGCTCATTGTTGGGCTTGATGTTTCGGCACCCACGGCGATACGTGGCGCCGTCGGTGACTATGTTGTCGCCCACGCCCGCGCTCGATGGTTGCATCGCAAGTCTGGCAACGCCATCGTGGATTTGCAACGAACGGTGTTGCGCAGCACGGTCGCAGGCGCAGGCGATGACGCTAACCAAGCCGGGTACCAAGTGATCGGGGACATCGTGGTGGCGTTGCAGGCGGCGACCGCGCCGCCGCGTAGCGCCGCTGCCGCGCCGTTAATGGCGCGCGATGTCCCAGCGGTGGTCGCAGATGAGGGCCACGTTGCGGTCCTCGTCGGCCGGGCGGCGCCGGTTGCAGTGGTGGCGGCGCTACTTAAAGCGCTGGCTGCGCAGAGTGGTAATGGCGACGTTGCATTGGCACAGCTGTCGCCCGCTGGCTATGTGATTACGATTACGACCAAGCAAAGCCCAAGCAAAATCGCCGGGCAAATCAGAAAAATTATGATCCCTGAGCGAACGATCTCCGCCGATGTTAAGGGCAATATCGTGCGAGCGATGGTGTCGGCGGCGCCGTCGCCAGTGCTGCAGCCTGGGCCTCTGGGTACGCCTGCGCAACCTGCACATGGAGTGCCGCAATGACTGCACACACCTACACGTTGGCCTTGCTTGCAGCGGCCGTGGCTACATCCGCATGCGGGGCAACTGCGGCCTCGTCGCACCGAACCGCTGACGGAGTTGTTCGATTCATCGGCGAACCAGCGGACGTCACGATCTGGGTAGACGGTCGATTCATTGCGCCGTTGCGTTACGCGCGCGGCGGCGTAGCGCTGGCACCCGGACCGCACCAAATTGAGCTGCGGGCGGATGCATATTTGTCAAAATTCTTGGAAATCAACACCCAGGCGGGCAGCAAAGTGGACATTGCATTCGCGCTCGATCCAGAGCTGCCGTAAGCGTCGCCAATTCGGTGAAATTTGCCGGGCAGGGACGTGCGCCCACGTTCGATCTCTGGGACACTACGAGCGATGCTGTGCCAGACCTGCCAAACTCCCCTTGAACCGAATGCGCGGTTCTGCGGTGTGTGCGGTCACCGCTTGGCACCAGCCGCCGCGCCGGCTGCATCGCCAGCCGCCGCAGGCCAAACCAGTTCGCTTGGCACCCCACCATCAGTAGCAATGTCTCCGGTGCGGGCCCCTGTTGCCGTACTCAAAGCGGCGCCGGTGCGCGTTGAACCTGCGGACCCGTTGTTGGGGCAGACCCTAAATAATCGTTTTCGCATCGAGTCAAAGATTGGCGAAGGTGGTTTCGGCGCGGTGTATCGCGGCGTGCAGTTAGCCACGGGCCGCAAGGTGGCGCTCAAATTGTTGCACCCCGAAATGACCACCGACGCTAATTTGGTAGCGCGGTTTCGACGGGAAGGCCTGGTGCTTTGTAATTTGCGCGATGCGCACACCATCACGACCTACGATTTTGATCAAACCGCCGATGGCATGTTGTACATCGCCATGGAACTGCTCGAAGGCAAAAGTCTTCACGCCGTGTTTCACGCTAATCCGCCGTTGGAGTGGCGCCGCATGCTGCGGATCCTTAGCGCCATGTGTAGTTCGTTAGCCGAAGCCCATGCCCAAGGCATTGTGCATCGCGATCTCAAACCCGAAAACGTTTATCTTGAGCAACGCTCAGGCAATCCTGATTTCGTGAAGATTCTCGATTTCGGCATCGCCAAGGTGATGCGTGGTGACACGATCGATCCACAATCCGCGCAACTAACGGCAACCGGTCAAACCCTCGGCACGCTTGAATACATGTCGCCTGAGCAGTTGATGGGCAAGCAGCTCGACGGTCGCAGCGACGTTTACACATTGGGTGTGGTCGGTTACGAGATGATAACCGGACGGTTGCCATTCCCAGATGCCAAGGGACCAGCCGGGCTCATCACCGCGCAGCTAAAGCAAACGCCGCCACCACCTTCGGTTGCCAACAGCAAGCTGATGCTGCCTCCGGCCGTGGACAGATTATTGCTCAAGTGTCTGGAAAAAGATCGCAACCAGCGATTCGCCGATGTGGCCGTGATGGCTACCGCAATCAACGAAGTATTTCTTGCTACCACCGGCGAAAGTGTCGCCGCTCATCGCGACAGCACGCCAGTGCCAGGTTCGCTAGCGCCGGTGGTTTTGCCACAGGGCCCGATCGGTCCGAGCCGCGTGACGCCGCATGCAGCTGGGCTGCCTGTGAATGCGCCGCTTGGTGCACCACGCATGCCGGTCGCGGTGGCGCAATCGTCGCCCATGGCAACGACGCCGGGCTATGGTCCCGCCGGGGCGCTCTTGTCAGGGGGCCACAGCGCACCACCTGGTGGGTATGCGTATGGTGGTTTTCCGCCCACCGCAGCAGCTTCGTTGTTGGCGCCGCAGAGCTTTCCGCATGGGCCTGCGCCCGTGCCTGGCGGCCAAGCTCCGGCGGAGCCTTCCACCAATTGGTTTTTAATTGCCTTGGTGTTGTTGCTCGTCGGTGGCCTTGCGGGCGGCGCATTAGCACTGTTGCTGTAGTTGGCCTTGCGGTAGGTACGGTGTCGGCAGGCTCAGCGGCGCCGGGCCCAGCGGCGCCAGGCGTGCGGTGGCAAAGCTATCAGTGCGGCCTACCTTGCGAGAATGGCGCGGGCGCGTTCTTCGCCGGCCGGATTGTCAGCGCCGGTATCAATCCAACGCTGCGCAAAAGCTCGTGCGGTCGTAGCATCGCTGTTTGCTGCGGCAACTATCGCGGCCCATTCGAGACATTCAGGCAAATCTGGTGCAAGGGCTAACGCTCGGGCAACATAATCACTGGCCACCGTTGGGGTCCGACGAACCAGTGCAAATCGGGCTTGGCGCAACGCGTGGCGTGCCGCAATGATGCGGGCACGAGCGCCGGATTCTGCTTCGGGATCCGTCGCCAAATCAGCGATTCCATTGGCGCTTGCGCCGATGTCGATCCCTAGATCTTGGCGCAGATCAAAGCCGCGCATCCGGCCGGCCGCAGTTGGGTCGGCAATCCACACCATGCGTGCGCGCGCGTCGATGATCACGGTACTCACGGCTGCAACATCTGCGATGGTGCCACGATGGCCCAATGGGCGAAGTACGTCGTCGTCGGTGTGGTGGTCGCGGAGAATCCCGGCCAGCGCGCCCAAGTCGGCAGGTGGGGTCTTGACCAACCGCGTGGCACGATGCACACGCATCGTGCTGGCCAGCTGGCGACGCGCGCGATCGTTTTGTGGATCGGTGGCGAATGCTTGGTTTTCCAAAATGTCGCCAATCACCGACGCTGGCTGACGATTGACAGCGGTCTTATCGGGGGTGCGTTCGATTACGACCGAACGGCCTTCGTTGCCGTCGATTACGACGAAGGCCGCTGCCCCGAGCGCTTCGCCTTTGGTAATCACGGCGAGCGCTTCGTCGATGGTATGGGCTTGTTCGAGCACTGAACGCGCCAACATCGACGTTGGCTGAGCGGCGCGGGTGGCGCGGACGTCACCGCTGCGCACCGGATGAACCGCGATCGCGATGCCCGCGGCGTTGACGCCGAGCAAGACGCCGGCCATGGCTGGCCAGCCAACTCCTGCCCACGCTAGTTTGCCGGTGGGGCGGGCAATGGTTACTAATGTCGGTAGGCTGTCACCGCCATCGTCAAGGCCAGGCAACGCCAGCTGACTCGCTAGCCAGATTCGCGACGGGTCATTGCCCAGCGGGACGGCGAAAGAAATCGAACGGGCTAAGACGTGGACGTCGGCTTCGGCGCTGCGCTGCGACGGTGCGCCGACATCGATGGTCGCAGCGGCGTGGACAAGTTCCGGATAGCTCACCGGGCTGCCGCTGCTCGCGGCACCACGCACCATGCCGGCCAGCCAACGCCGATCGGCGTCGCTGAGGCCGTCGTCGAGAAATCGTAGCCGCCAGTCGAGCACGATACCGTGTAACAGCGAGGCAAACATCCCGTTGCCGTCGACAATTCGCGCGATACTGGGCTTGGTCGCATCGACGAAATGCCGCAATTCACCAGCTAACAAGCGGCCATGCGCGGCACCCATTTGATGTGGTTCGCCGTTGGTGCGCAGCACAGCAATTCCGCCTCGGTATTGGAGCGTGGAGGTGCCAAAGCGCAACGCGGCCAACTCACCGGTGCGCTGGTCGTTGCCTAAGCCGCCTTCGACGACCACGTTCGGCATATCGTACGTCACCGATTTTCGATAAATAAACCAGGCAACGACTGTCGCTGTGATCAAAATCGCAAGCGCGATCGCGCCGGCGCGCCAGGGACGAACGGTTGCAGCGCGGCGCGTGCCAATGACTAGATCTGACATGTCGAGCGTGGCGAGGTTACACCTGCACGCTGCAAAACTCTTGCGTTGACCGCAACCAAACCTCCTTGCTAGCCTACTGCTATGGCGATTTTGATCACCGTAACGGCCGCACTGGTCGGCGTGATCGTTGCTGCGTTGGCAAGGTGGCGGTGGCGGTGGCGTCGGCGTCAGCCCACGTGGGTGGCGCCGTTGCCGCGAACTCGCCAGGTCCCGGCGGCCCCGCTGGTGGCTCGCTCGCTCGCCGCACTGCCGGTTTCTCAGCCACGTCGCCGCCAGGCCGGGCCCCGCACCAGCACGGCGATGAACGTCGTCGCTGACACCGACATTTTGACCTGCCCAACCTGCCTGCGTGAATTTCATGGGCAGCGCTTTTGTACTAGCGACGCCCGGCGGTTGGCCGCTGCCCACGAAGTGCGGACCCGAGGACGCGGCGTCAGTTGCCTCGGCTGTCACCGTGCTTTTGATGCTGGCGTTAGCCAGTGCCCGCACGACAGCTTGCCGTTGGTGCCGCATTCGTTGCATGGCGCGGCGTCGGCTGGACGACGGCCTCGTGGGCTCACTCAGCCGGCCCACGTGCTGGCCCGCATTTGCCCGTTGTGCGGCATCCGTGACGATTTGCACGCTCGGTTCTGTGGCCGTGATGGTGCCGCACTTTTGGTGATAAACTAAGTTCGTGAATGCAAAAACATTACGTGCTGGCGTCTTGGGCCTGTTGGTGCTCGCCTCGGCCGTGGAGGCTCGGGCTGACATATTTACGGTGTCGGCACAAATCGATGGCGGCGGCACGTTCGGTAAAGGCATTGGTGGTGATCAGAAAACCACTGCTTTTTACCAAACTGCCCCGCACGGCGTGTACGGCCTCAAGCTCAACGCTGAGGTGCTGTTCATTGACGCGTGGATAGCGCACCATCAATTTACCAACGGCTCGCGGCTCGCGACATGGAGTGAAGTCGGTGTCGGTATGGATACCGAATTGCCTTTGGGCGGCAACAAAAACGGATTGGGTGGATACTTGCTGCTGGGCATTGGTGCAACGTTTGGCGTTGGCACTGGGCAGCAAGTTCAATTGCCGCTTGATAATGGCGAGTTGTCCGACAAGGGCTTCGCGCTCGTTGCCAAGCTCGGCGGCGGATCGCGGGTTAGCAAGCTGATCGACCTCGGGGTCGAAATTCCGATTTCGGCGGGGTATTACTTTAAATCTGGAGCTGGTGCGGTTGCCAACAACCTGTCGACTCACTACCAAGCTGCGAACGTTCAGGCACTGTTATTCTTACGGTTTCGATTCGGCGCTAAATAGGGCACGTACCCAACGCTGCCGTTCCATTACATTGAGCACCCAGCGGGTCGGGCTACCCACCTGGGCAGGCAACCTTGCGGTTCGGTGCGGAGTCTACCCACTAACTTTTGGGTTGGTTTGACGAATATGTACGCGCATCGACCGTCAAAGGCTAAACCCGGACGCGTTGACGTCCGGGGCACGTCGTCGTAGTAACGCACTAAGGAGAATTTGATTATGAATCGCTATGTTGCTTTAGGATGCCTTGGCTTGGGCCTGATGGTTAGCCCGCTGCTCAGTGGTTTTGCGACGGGTGCGGTGCCGGCCACCCCGAGAATTGGCGTCATTGATATCGAAAGCACCCTCTATGATACGCCGGCAGGAAAGCGTGCCAACGGCACGTTTGAAAAGGCCCGTGCCGCGAAGCAGGCCAAGTTGGACGCCGATAATAAAAACTTGCAAAAATCAGTCGCGGATTTGGAAAAACAAAAAGCCGTTCTCAAGAAGGACGTTTTCGACGGCAAAAAAGGCGAGTTAGAAAAACAATATCTAGCGATGCAAAAAACTATGGCTGCGGCCGAGAAAGATCTTGCTGGCGAACGCACCAAGTTGGTGCAAGACCTGCTCGGTAAAGCCGGCCCGATTATCGAAGAGATTGCCAAGAAGGAAGGGGTCTCTATCATTTTTGATAAGAGTGCTGTCATCTGGATGGACGCAACGGTGGATCTCACGATGGCGCTCAACGCAAGAATGAAGTAGCTCTTGTGGTACCACCGGGCATGGCTGACATTGCCCCTTCCGCGGTTCCTGTTGCATTCACGGCTGAGCAGATCTTGGGTTTGCTGCCGCACCGTTATCCGTTCTTGCTGATCGATCGGGTTCTCGAACTCACCGACGACAAAGTGGTCGCGTTGAAAAACGTGACGTGGAACGAGCCGTATTTTGCTGGCCATTTTCCGGGTGCGCCGGTGATGCCCGGGGTCTTGCAAGTTGAAGCCATGGCCCAAGCCGGCGCCGTGTTGGCGTCGCGGTCCATCAAGTTCGACGCAGCGACGCAGGTGATGTTGTTCATGGCGATCGACAATGTGAAGTTCCGTAAAATAGTAACCCCGGGCGATCAGCTGCGCATCGAGGTGGTGCCACTACGCAAAGGCAAAATCTTCAAAATGAAAGGCGAAATCACAGTCGATGGCGTCGTGGTTTCATCGGCTGAGTTTCTCGCTGGCATCGCCGATCGTTCCAAGGTTGGAGCGTAGCTGTGTCGAGCAAACAAGGGACGTGCGCGTCCCTTCTGCGCCACATTCAACGGGCAAGTCGCCGGCATTCAACCCACCGCGCGTGGTCCCGCGCGTATTTTTCGGGTTCAGTCATTGGCCGTTGCTGGTTAGCCGCTATCGCTTTGCTCGCATGCGCGAACGCCACCGCCTGTAAGGATAAATCCTCCGCTTCGGTCAAGCGAACGCGGACCGCGCCAGCCGTAGAATATGTGCCAGCACCGAGCGCGCCATCGCCTGCTGGTGGGCCCGGCGAGTCCGCCACCGTTGCGCCCGCCGTCCCGGTTGGAACGTTGGCGGTGGTCAGTGCGCGACGCCCAGAGGTCGAACCCAACAATGACAAGAAAACCGCGCAACTCGTAGCCCTTGACAGCGTGGTCGCTGGTGAGATCAATGATCTTGCCGATGTCGATATGTTTGCCGTGGTGATTGAAAAGCCCTGCGAGCTAACGGTGATGCTGGCAAGCGCCAGTGACGTTGTCCTGGAGCTGCGCGACGCTGCGGGTGTCGTGGTGGCCAAATCTGATCGCGGCGGCAAGGGTGTTACCGAAGGTGTGCCGAACTTTGCCGTTGTCAAAGGCCGCTACATCGTTGCCGTAAAGTCGTTTGGCAAAGCTGCGCCCGTTGACAAGCCACCGTCCAAGTCAACGCCGAAATCTGCACCGACGCCTGCCGACGCCGACACGGCTACGCCGGCGCTTGCTGTGCCGCTGCGTTATGAATTGCATGTGGCCGCAACAACGTCCGCGCCGCGCAGCGGACTTGAACTTGAACCAAATCTTGATCCGGGGTCGGCCAACGATCTTTTTATCGGCGAAGCAGCCAGCGGTTATGTCGGTTGGGTCGGCGACGTGGACGTCTGGAAGCTTTCGGTCGAAGGTCTAGCGGCGCGTAGCGCTCTCGATGTCGAACTGAGCGCTGTTGAGGGCGTGACGCCAATGTTCACCGTGACCGATGCAGTTGGCCGCCGTTTAGTGCAGCGCCAAGGCGGTAAAAATCGCGTGCTATCCGTTCGCGGCTTGGTGCCGGTGGTTGGGCCCAACGTTCCACCGTACTATTTTCTTGCCATCCGGGGCGAACGATCGAACCCGCTGGCAATGTATCGGCTCAGTGTTGTGGCACGAGTACTGTCGGGCACCGACGAAATGGAGCCCAATGATAACGATGCTACCGCGCAGCCCTTGCTGTTCGGGCAAAAACTGATGGCGAGTTGGCAAGTTGGCGATGTCGACAGTTTTGTGATTGCCGCCGACGCTACCGCGCGGCGGCTCACGATTGTCATTGCCCCGACGCAAGACGCTGACCTCGTTGGTGAGGTCGTGATCCCTGATCAACCGATCATCGAGTTCAATCATCGTGGCCAAGGTGGCAGCGAGACGGTTGATATTGATTTGCCGGCTGGGCGCCAAGCCATGGTGCGCGTGCACGGCAATCTGAAACGTAAAACCGTTGAAGGCGCGTATGAGATTTTCGTGACCGTCGCGCAGGGTGAGGCGGATCCCATGCCGCATGAGCAGCGTGCGCCATAATCGCTGCAACATGAGGCGGGTGCCCATGCTCGTCGGATTACGTCATGGCTGATCGCCCGGCGTCGACGACGCATTTCAGCTCTGCCATCATGATTTTGCTGGCGTTGACGGCCGCGAACGTAATGGGCTACGCGGCGCGCAATGCGCTGTTTTCGGCCTACGCTGATTTGCGCGTGCGGTTCTTGGTCGATGATGCTGATCTGGGCCTGCTGACAACAGCCTTCATGGCCGGGCAAGCCCTCGTGACAGTGCCCGTGGGGTGGGCCGGCGATCGGTTTGGGCGCAAGCCGGTACTCGTCGCAGGCGTGGCCTTGGCTGGCCTTGCCGGTTGCTTCGGTGCATTTTCGACCGGTGCGGCGATGTTGGCTGCGACGCGTGCGCTGGTTGGCATTGGCTGTGCGTCGATCGTGCCGATTGCAAATTCCATTTTGAGCCAACTGTTTGATGGCCCCAAAAAAGCCAGCCGAATTGCCGTGTTCAACGTAGGCATGTTTGTCGGCGGCGGGTTGGGCTTTGCCGGCGGCGCATCACCAGGCTACCCGTGGGTGTTGCTGATAATCGGTGTTCCGACGCTGGGCGTCGCGTTGGTGATCAGTCGGTTACGCATTCCTGTTGCCGCTGCCGTCGACAACGCGAGCCCCACCATTACGATGGCGAGGGTAGGGGCTGAGATACCGAAACTCTCCGGCAAGCAGCCGCTAAGGCCGCTGCGTTACGTTTGGACCGCGGTGGTTGAAGCGGCGCAGGGCGCTGCGCGTGTACTGCGGCTCCCTGCCGTGCCATGGTTGGTGGCGTCGGCCACGGTTATGGCGTTTGCGGCTGGTGGGCTGCAGTCCTGGCTCGTCGAATTTCTCAAACGCGAAAAACACATGACTGAAGGTCAGGCCAATGGGCTGTTGATTACCGCGATGTTCGGCGCGCTCGCTGGCGTGGTGGTCGGGGCCCGCGTCGGAGATCGTTGGCGCGCACGCGCACGAGCCGGGCTGGCCAAAACGATTGCGTTGGCGCTGGCGTTGGCGGCCCCCATGCTGGCGTTGTGCATTGTAATTCCGCCCGGGCCCGGGCTCTCGATAGCGGCGGTGATCGGCATGTTCTTTCTATCGTGGTACCACGCGCCGCTTGCCGCTACCGTCGATGACTTAGTGCCGGCGGAGCAATCGGTGACGGCGCAGGCCGTGGTGGTGTTTGCGATGCATCTTCTTGGTACGGCGCCCGCCTCGTGGGTGGTCGGCCTCATGTCCAAGCGCCACAATCTCACGTCGGCGATGTGGCTACCGGTGACGTCGATTGCGGTGTCGGCGGTGCTCATGCTGATTACCGCACGCGTCATGCGCTCGGTTCCGTTGGCTAACCAGCAACGGCCAATGAATGATCCATGAAAAAATCGCGCGGCCACGAGGTGAGTTGCTTGCCGGCGACTCGCCAGGTGATGTTCGGCAGTAGGGGCGCGCACGTTGCGCATTGATCTCGGTTTTTCTAGATATCTTATTATCTTGGGAATTTCGGACGTGATGGCGGTGATGCTCCGCCCTGATCCCTGCATCTGATACAGCGCTAACCACGAGGCACAGCGCAGTACACGGACAGCGCAGTACACGGTCAGGTGAACGGTCGGCTCACAGAGCCGCCGGAGCGAGCGACGACACGGAGCTTGAACGCGGGCGCTGCGGCTGGCAGCGCGGCCGCGGAGGTTGGTGCGCGCGCAGCCTGATGCGCCGCTATCGCGACGCTGCTCGCACTGTTCAACGGTCAGTTTGCCAAATTGCATGGTCTGCCGATTATCGATGCGGACTTGGTGAAAAGTAGCGTGGAGCGCGGCGGCTCGTCGCAGGTACATTTCACGGTAAGCTTAGGGCAACCCATTGTTGTGGGTGCAAACGCCGGCCTCGGAAAATCAAAACGTCGGCGGGTTGAAGCTACACTTGTCGGCATAAGTCCCTTGGCAATGCCCATTGGCATGACGGTACCTACCGCGTATGTTCGACGGTGGAATCGCAAGTTCCGTGACGAAGCCGCTGCCGCGCAGGATTCGTCGATCATCGTTACACTGCAAAGCAAGAACCGTTTGGCGATGTTCGGCACGTGGCTGCGAAGCGAGCTCGACCGGGAGCTGGTCGATGCGTTTGGGGAGCGCTGACGGCGTAGGCCAAGGGGGCGGTACGCAGGGTGATCACGGCACGGGTCATGCGCTTGGCTCCCATGGAGAGTGGCAGCGGGCCTGGTCACCCGCTATAACCTAGCCGTGCCTACCCGCCGTTTGCGAGTTTTGTTGTTTGGGATTTTCCTCGGCGTGGCCATGACGGCGGCCGGCTGTCGCTCGGTTACCGGTCCTGAGGCGACGTTGGATCGCTATGCGCGCTTGTTGCAGCAACGCGATTACGCCGCTGCGTATGATTTGATGTCGGGTGATTATCGGGCTCGGGTCACGCGCGACGACTATGTCAAATTCATGCGCGATGCGCCGCGCGAAGTGGCTGACACCGCCGATAAATTGCGCGCCCATCGCACTGCCGTCGAAGTCTCCGCCGAGTTCACTTTCGGGCTTGGCGAGTCGCTGCGCCTGATTCAAGAGCGCGGGCGCTGGCGCATCGCCCAAGACGCGCTCAATTACTACGATCAAACGTCGCCGCGCGCTGCCTTGCGAGCGTTTGTGCGCGCATATCAATTGCAGCGTTGGGATGTCATGCTGCGCTTTGTCCCAGCCGCGTACGCCGCCAAAATGACCGCGGAACAAGTCCGGGCCCAGTTTACTGGGCCCAGCAAAGAGCAAATTGACGCGTTGGTCGCCATGCTCAGCGCGAATACCAGTGAGCCGATTTCGGAAAGTGGCAACGTCGCGACGCTCAACTACGGGGTCAGCAATGAGGTTTCGTTTGTGCGTGAAGACGGTATTTGGAAAATCAAGGACCTTGATTGAGGAATCGGCGGGTCGCGTCGCCGAACTCGCGATGCTGTCACGGCGAGATCGCCTCGCCGCTAGCGGCTCAGGCGGTCGAATTGTCCGCGAACCGGACAGATGTGATCTCGGCTTGGTTTTTACTCGTGCTTTGCGCATTTCAAACTTGGCCTCGAAGAACGTGACTGATAGGCTGAGCCTGCAATGAAGGCCGAAGTCATGTTGGAACTGCTCGAACAGGCCGCTGAGCAGCTCTCGGTTAAGGTTAGTTATGACTCCATCCAATCTTCAGTTGGACACGGCGGCCTGTGCCGCGTGAAAGGGCAGTTTCGCGTCATTATCGATAAACGCGCAACCACCGACGAGCGCATCACCACGGTGGCGACAGCGCTCGCGACATTCGATTTGTCTGACGTGGTTTTGCCTGCCAAAGTACGCGAAATTATTCGCCAGCACGAAGGCAGCGGCAAATTGCGCCGCCCCGCAGCGTAGCGTCCGTGCTATAGGGCTAGCCATGGTAGGGACTCCAGGCGCGCTGCATGTTGCTGCATTGGCAGCTTCGGCCGCCGTCCTAATTCTAAGCGCCTGCAATCGAGCCCCGACGTTGCAGCACCTTGACAAAAATAAGGTCGACGTGAATACCAACGCGCAATTGCGCACTGCCAACATCGGCCGAGGCCGTTTTGTCAGTCTGGCAACCTTCGTCCTGGTCGACGCGATCAATGAAACCGGACAAGATGCTGCGGTTACACTCGGTGGCGTGCTCGTGGACCATGCGGGTGCCAAGCTGAGCGAGCTGCGCCCCGAATCGTTGTTCATACCTAAGGGCGACAAACGCACCTTTGCCTTGATCGACAATAACAACACGGCGCAACCGACGGCGGTTGGCGCATCGGTGGTCGTCCGCAGTGCCATTGTGCCGACGCCTTCATCGTTACAAGTTAGCCAGCAACGCACCTACGATGACTTTGGCAAGCTGGTGCTCGACGGGTGGGTTCACAATTCGTCGGAGCACAACGGCAAGGTAATCGTCCTCGCCACGTTTTATGATGCCAACGAGGTGCCGTTAACTCGCCCCAACACGCTGTTGCCAATCGGCGGCGGTGCGACGCGTGCAGTGCAGTTTGTTGGGCCGCCGGGCGCGACGCGCGCCGTCATGTATCTTGGCGATCAAGTCTGGGACTAAGTTAACCGCTACGCGCCGACGCGGCGGGTCAGCTCTGCGAAATGCGGGTCGTTGGCCAACATGTCGCTGAGTAGTTCCCGTAATTGCGCGCGTTGTTGAACGGGTAGGTCGGGGCCCGCAGCTTGATCCAGCAACACGTCAATTGCTTGGCTCGGTGTCATGCGGCCCGCGCTGACCTCGGCGGCCAAGGCGTCGACGCCACTGGGCTCAAGTGTTGTGGCTGCGGCCGTAGGCTCGTTACTCGCGCTGCGCACTTGATCGGCAAAGCTTGTTGCCGATGACCCAGCCGCGCTTTCGGTCGCAGCCGTTCCATCGGTGGGGCCAGCAGGACCATCAAGACTTGTTGGGCCACCAGGGCCATTGATTCCACTCATAACAGACC
>JAGPDK010000417.1 GCA_018057605.1 Kofleriaceae bacterium
GCTGCTTGAAGTTGGTGGCTGCGATCAATTGCCGATAGGCCACCGGCGACAAACGCGCTTGCCGCATCGTCCCTTGGGCGTCCCGCACCACAAGTTGCGTGACGTTAAGCCGGTCACTGTCAAGCAGCGACGGCAACGTAACTTTCATGCGCCAACCTGCGCCGTACTCGGGAAAGACCATGCGAATGGCTTCGAGTTGCCGCGCATAACAACCTGCCCCGTCGAGCATCGGCGTAAGATCTTCGACGGTGGCTTCAATTCCCAACTTGCTTGCCAAGGCTTGGCCATAGCGCAGCGAATCGTCCGACGAATCGCGCTCCGGCATAAAAACTCCGAACACACGTTCCGGTCCCAACGCACGGACAGCCAACGCCGCCACCGCCGCACTGTCGATGCCGCCCGAAATACCGACGACAAGACCTTTGCGCCGCAGCTTGCCCAGCACTTGTTCGCGCAAGATCGCCGCAATGTTGTTCGCGGCCGCTTCACAATCGAGATTCAAAACTGCAGTGCTAAACATGACCCTAGCTCCTATTGATCTTCGTTGGCTTCCGTTACGTACCAATCGTTGGGCGCGATCCACTTGGCTGGCAATTCCACTACATCGGCCGGGGCAAACGCCCGCATGATGCGTGTGCTTTCGCGAGGTTGCCAACCGGCCGCAACGATTGCCGATCGCACGTGCGCCGCCGCCGTGCACAACCACGACAACGCGTGCACGCCGGCCGCATGATAGTGCGCCGCCAGCGCATGCAAAAGTGGGCTGAGCTGCGCGCTGTCTGTGACGAAAACGTCGCGTACATATCCTACCTGATCGCGGCGGCTCACAAACGCATACCCGCGCAGTTGGCCGCCTGATCGCAGTGCAAAATAATCACATGCTTCGTCGGTGCGTTGCATAAACCGCCAATGCAAAAATGTTGCATCACGCAGTTGCACGATGCCCGGGTGCCACGCTGTTCGCCGGTGAAACTCGGCTAGCTCGGCGTTGTCAAGCACCAGCGACTCAGCGCCAAACGTGTAACCACGCAACATCGGTCGCGCGCGCAACCGCATCCAACGATCGACCAATTCGCCAAGGGCCGCTGCACCGCGCCGCGACTTGATCGGGACGTGACGTGCAGAGCGCAGCACGCACGCATACCGCGTGAGTGGCACCACAGGTTTCATGCCAAGGCGTTGCAATACCGGCACCGCCAAATCATTGGGAAACCCATACACTAATTCAAAATTTTTGCGCGCCCACGTGGTTACTGCGCGTTGCAAACTTAGCGCCGGGAAAAAACTGCGATGCGCTTTGTCGACGAAAAAATCGCCGAGCAGCGCTGCTTGTACCGCCTGGCCGCCAAACATCAGCGTGCGTGGCGCAATTCCAGCAAATCCCACCGCCGTGCTGGTCAAGCCGTCGTCTGCGTATAAAACAAAACACCGAGCCTGCTGCGACGGATGCCCATGGTAATACCAATCAAAAATACGGCGATGCAGTGCGGCATTGTCAGAGCGATTGTGTTGCCACACTTCCAACGCAGCGGCTTGAGCCTGGGCTGGGCTGAGGTTTTCGATGCGGTACGCCATGAGGTTTCGCCTGAACGGTCTGAACCATCTCAAGTAGTTCGAGCCAACGCCCATGCTACGCGCTTTTCTGATCGGCGAGGGCTGCCGGTTGCGGTTTTGCGAGAGATCCCATGCGGCCATCGGTCACAGCCTTGTGATCGCGACCGAAATTTCATTGAATACGAGGTTTTCGCACCCGTCTGAACCGGTACCCGTCGCGAAAGGCTCCATGGCGAATGCAGCGAAATTCCTGATAATTCTAGCAGTTACCGGCGTTTTTGGGCGACCCGCCGAGGCCCAGGCCAACCCCTCCGCCCGCACCGGTCAAGCGGTGCCGCAGCCAAGCACCAGCCACCGCCAGCCCCGGCTGCTCGATGTCACATTTCGAACTCCGCGCCCCACCCGGCCCGGCCCGACCTCCAAAGCTCTGCGCCGTGACGATTCGCGCAAGGCCGGCAGTGCCCGCGATGCCCGCGATGCCGGCAGTGCAGCGCCGGTGCTGGTGTATCTCAACGCTGGCGGCAGTGTGATCACAGGTGGTGCTGACGACCCGGCGCGCAATGCATCATGGATCGTAGCGAGCGCCGGTGGTGATGTCCGGTTTCCGGCCTACAGTGGCAACGCGCGTGCATGGCAGGCGATCACCGCGTGTGTGCGCGAAACCTATCGCGATTTCGCCGTAGATTTCACCGACCAGCGACCGCATGGCACGGACTATTCGATGATCGTCGTCGGTGGCAGCCCATCGTTGCTTGGCCTCAACGATGCAGTCGGCGGCATTGCACCGGCGGACAGCGAAGTGTTGCGCAATGCTGTGGGTTTTGTATTTTCGCCGAACGCAGGCAATCGCGTCGATGATGTGTGCGAGGCCATCGTGCACGAAGTTGGCCATACTTTGGGGCTCGATCATGCGTATCGCTGTGAAGACCCGATGTCGTATCTCAATGGCTGCGGCCCGAAACGTTTCGCCGATGTTGCAGCGCCTTGCGGCGAATACGCAGCGCGCAGTTGCGACGGCGGCGCGGCAACCCAGAACTCGTATCGCAAACTCATGGCGCTGGTCGGTGGCCGCAGCGACGCTACGCCGAACCCGCTGCCGGTTCAACCGCCGGTAGTCGAGGATGACAAGGCTGATGACGCAGCTGTCGGCAATGACAGCGGTGTGCTGGATCCATACCATGGCTACCATCAAGATCAGCCTGACATTGACGACGCTGACGCCAACACTGACGACGCCGCTACAGATGTTGACTACAGCTCCGACACCCACAGCGGCGACACCCAATGCCCACAGCAACAAACTAGCTCAAACCAGCAGCGACATCCTCGCACGCAAGGCCGGCGAGGCCACCAGGGCGCGCCCCACACCCGGCCCGTGCGCGTCACCAGGATTACCCGACTGTGGTTGCGCGACCGCAGCGGGGCCTGGCAGCTGGTCAGTGTACGCACCCGGTAAGTTGCCATCGCAATTGCAGCAAAGTGCGCTGTGGACCGCTGGATTTGGTCGATTTTTCCGTCCCGCCGTTGCGCAGTGCCACGTTCGTGCTTAGACCTGAACGCCATGAGTACCGAACGTCACGAATTCCAAGCTGAAATCAAACAACTCCTCGATCTGATGATCCATTCGCTGTACTCGGATCGCGACATTTTCCTGCGCGAACTGATCTCAAATGCCTCGGATGCATTGGACAAGTTGCGCTATTTGCAGGCTGCCGATGCTTCGATTGAAAGCGCTGGCGATCCCCATATTCGCATCAGCACCGACCCTGCCGCGCAAACCATCACCATTTCCGATAACGGGGTTGGCATGTCGCGCGACGAAGTAGTGAAGAACATTGGCACCATTGCCAAGTCCGGCACCAAAGAATTTTTGGCCGCCGCCAAAGCTGCGCAACGTAAAGAAATGACACCAGAACTGATCGGCCAATTTGGCGTCGGTTTTTACTCAGCATTCATGGTGGCCGATCGAGTTGAACTCGCGACCCGGCGCGTCGGCGAAGCTCACGCAACCCTGTGGACTTCGCTCGGCGACGGCACCTACACTATCGACCAAGGCACCCGCGCCGAACACGGCACCACCATCACGCTGCACTTGAAACCGCAAGCGGCTCAAGGTGACGCGAGCGAAGCCAACGCCGAGCATCTTGATCGCGATTACACTCAAGAATGGACGATCCGCAGCATCGTGCGGAAGTACTCCGACTTTGTTGCTTATCCGATTCGCATGGCGGTAGCTAAACCAGCCGCTGGCACTGACGAAGCGGCCGACGCAGCCGATGCAAGCGATGCGGCCACCGACGACGCCAAAGCCACGGACGCAGTGCAAGATGTCACCCTCAACTCCGGCAAAGCCATTTGGGATCGTGCCAAAGGCGATGTCAGCGAAGACGAGTACAAAGAATTTTACCGGCATATTTCGCATGACTGGCAAGCACCACTTCGCACCATCCCGGTGAATATCGAAGGCACCATCGAAGCTCGCGCCTTGATGTTTTTGCCAGCGCAAGCGCCGCCCGACATGTACAGCCCGGAAATGAAACGCGGCTTGCAGTTGTACGTCAAGCGCGTGTTCGTGATGGACGAGTGCAAAGAGTTGATGCCAACTCATTTCCGTTTTGTCAAAGGCGTGGTCGACGCGCACGACTTGTCGCTCAATGTGTCGCGCGAGATTCTGCAAAAGGACCGACAGATCGGTGTGATCAAAAAGCAGCTGGTCAAAAAAGTGATCAGCACCCTCGACGATATGAAGCGCAATGCGCTCGAAAGCTACACCACCTTCTGGCGCGAATTTGGCCCGGTCATGAAAGAGGGCCTGTTAGGTTTTGAAGAAGCCGACAACGAAAAATTGTTGGATTTGGTGATGGCCTACTCAACCAAAAAAGATGGCAAAGCCACCGACCTCACCACTATGGAAGCCTACGTCGAGCGCATGCCGGCCGAGCAGACTGCGATCTACGTGCTCACTGGTTCGTCGCCGGAAGCCGCCGCCAAATCGCCACTGCTGGAAAGTTTTGCCGCCAAAAACATTGAAGTTCTGTTGTTCGCCGACCCTGTCGACGAATTGTGGATCGAACGCGCGCCGAAGTACAAAGGCAAAAACATCGTCTCGGTTGGCCGTGGCGAAGTGAAACTCGGCAGCGAAGCCGAACAAAAACAAGAAGCCGAATCCCTGGCCGAAAAACAACGCGAGTTCGCCGATCTGCTCGCCTGTTTCCGCGTGCACTTGCAACAAGATGTCAAAGAAGTCCGAGTCTCCAACCGCATGACATCATCCGCCGCCTGCTTGGTCACCGACGGCAGCGCACCGTCGCCGCGCCTGCAACGCATGCTCGCACAAATGGGCCAAGCCCCCGAAAAAGCCAAACCGATCTTAGAGATCAACCCGGCCCACGAATTGGTCATCAAGGTCAGCGACATCTTCAAACAAAGCGGCACCGACCCACGCCTCGCCATGTTTGCGCAAATCCTCTACACCCAAGCCGCCATCAGCGAAACCGGCCAGATTCCCAACCCCGACGCCTTTGGCCACGCCCTCAACGACTTGATGCTGCGCGCTGCGAATTAGCCACAAAAGCGCCGCCGCACGTCACACCAAATCGTCGATGCACCTCGCATAGTCGATCGCTTCACCGGTCCACTTTGAGGCGTTGGTGTTGGCCGTGATGGCCAGCGCGGCGTGGACATCCTGTAGCGCTGCAAGCCCTCGTCGCGCGCCACCGCCGCTCGATGCTACGCGAGCCGGTTGTGGTTCGATCATGCGGTTGCGATGGTCGAAAAAATCCCAGCCACCGGCGCCATTGGCTTCGACGCGGCCGCCGCCTTCGTGCAGCATTGTATGGTGAGCACTACACAAC
>JAGPDK010000418.1 GCA_018057605.1 Kofleriaceae bacterium
GGCGCAACTCGATGCGGGGCCGGTGCAAGCGCAAGTGTCCGGCAATGCCGCACGCGACGCCAACGGCACATGGACCAGCGACGTGCATGCTGCGGCGCAACTCGACGCGGGGCCGGTGCAAGCGCAAGTGTCCGGCAATGCCGCACGCGCTGGCGACGGTACATGGACCAGCGATGTGCAAGGTGCGGCGCAACTCGACGCGGGGCCATTGCAAGCGCAAGTCACCGGCAATGCCGCACGCGCGGCGGACGGTACATGGACCAGTGATGTGCAAGGTGCGGCGCAACTCGACGCGGGGCCATTGCAAGCGCAAGTCACCGGCAATGCCGCGCGCGCTGCGGACGGTGCCGTTACGGCAAGCGCGACTGGCGAGGCGCGGGCGAAACTCGGGCCACTTTCGGGAAATCTCACGGGCCACATTGAACGCGCGGCCGATGGCATCGTGACCAGCGGAGCTGCCGGCGAAGCACACGGCAAAATTTTGAAGTTGGTCGCGGATGCCAGTGGGTATATCGAAAAGAATCGCGATGGGTCAGTCGATCGCGGTCACGACTATGACGTGAAGCTCGGTGACCGGTTGCTTGCTTCGGGTCATGAACAGTCGCACACCGATGCCGGTGACACTCGTGCGCTTGAGAGTTTAGCGTCGGCAAGTCCGGCCGGCGCGCGAGCCCTCAACGTTGTTCGCGACAGCCAAGCAGCGAGTGCGCGCGCGAGTTCGCGCATGCCGGTTGGCGACTTCACAATTGCTGGCAACAACGTTATGCCCGCAACCGTGACGGCTCCGCCGGTTGGCATGTCGGAGCCTGGCCCGGGCACACTTACGCAACCCAATGTTGAGATTCGTGGTCGTGCCGACGAGCAAATGCCCGCTGCGATACCGGTGGATGAATTGCTTGGCTCCATGCCCCTGCCAATGCCAAGCGCGCCAAGCGTGGTAGCCCCAACGCTTGTGCCGGTGGCCGCAGCGACTGCCGCAGCCCCGCGTCGTCGCAACGTGGCTGCCTTGCCAACATCACAACCAACTGCCCGGCGCGCGCCTGTGTCCAATGCCAACGTTGCGAGCGTCGTTGTGCCTCGGCAGTCGATTGCGCGCAATGCGCCGGTAAGCACGCCGGCGACTGCAGCGTTGATACCATCGCGGCCGCCGAGTGCAGCGTTGAATGCGCCCACAGGATCTTCGGCCACGGCCATGCCGGCCGCCCAAGCTGCGCCGGCTGTGGCCGCAACACCGGCGCGGCCGGGCGTGGCCCGAACCCCGTTGCAAACCGCAACCGCACCAAAGGTTCCCGCTGTGGCACGGGCGGCAAGCGCGACCCCGCCTAATCCCGCGAACCTGGTGCCGGCGAACGTAAGTTTGCAGGATGACCGCAGCGCCGCGAGTACGTCGATTAGGGCCGAAGCCGCAGGGGCTAGCCGGGTGGCAAGTGACGCCAACGCGCAGATGAATGCGCAGCTAAACGCGCTTACGCCCGCGCTACGGCAAACCGAGCGCTCGGCTGATGCGCCGCGCACGTCCGCGGTTCAAGGCGGCCGCACTCAGGGCACGTCGGCGCAGGCAGCTGCAACAGCCAGCAGCCGTACCATCGGCAATCAAGCGGCGCAGCAAATCGCAACGATGACGCAACAAGCGGCCGCGGCACGTCAGGTTGCAACCAGTCAGCCTGGGCCGGTAGCTCAATCGCCGGCCACCCTTAATGCGCCCATCGCAACTGGTGGCGCGATCGTCCGCACCGCCGTGGGTTCGGCTACCACGGCGGCGTTGAGCCCTCAAGTTACTAACATTGGGGCGCAAGCCACGGCACGATTGCCGCAAAACCTGCCCGCCATTAACGCGGCGCAGTTCACCTCGCTCGATGCGCAACGCCAAAATCAAGTTGCGGCTTTGCCGACGGTGTCGGACGTTGAAGTCGGCGCTGCGCGCGGCAACGCAGATGCTCAATACGCCCAGGTGAAAGCGCAAGCTTCGCAACTCACCAACCTCACCGCGCCCACGTTTGTCGCCCCGCAAACTGCCGTACCGGCGACCAACGGTGCGAAGCACCATGGCGTGCCCAGCCGCGAAGCTGCGATTGCCCAGATCGAACAACAAGGCACTGCGCAACTTAACGCGCAGGCACCCGCGCAAATGCAAGCGGCGACCAGCACCGTGGCGCAACAGCTCGATCGCGATACCGCAACGGCGCAACAAAAAACTCAAACTGCAAGCGACCAGCAAGTAGCTGCGGCGCGTGGGCAAGTGGATGCGGCCAAGGCGCAACAACCGCAAATCACCGGCGCGGCAGCATTAGCGCAAGCGCAAACCGCGCAGGTGCCTCATCGTGAAGCAATCGCGCGCGAACGAGCCAAATTAAAACAAGCGGCGGTGGCCGCAGCCTCCGATGCAGTTGCGGCGGTAGCCACTGCGCAAACGCAGCAGCAAAGTTCCAACGCTGCGGCGCAGGACGCATACGGTAGCCAAGCCGACGCTGCGCGCAACGAGTTTGTGGCCCAGCAAGCATCGGCAATGGCCGCTGAACAGGCCGCGCGCAGTGGCGCGGCGACAACTCTTGCAACCGAGCAGACCGCCGCGCAAACCGCTGCAGCCCAACAGCGTCAACAGCAAGAGCAACACGCGCTGACTGAACAGCAGCAGCGCCAGGCCGAATTTAACGCGCATTTGCAGGCTAGCGACGCTGAAGCACGCTCCGCTACGGAACAAGCCAATCAACAAGCCAATGCGCAAGTTGATCAGCAAAACGATGCGATGCGAACGCGGGTTGCAGGTGAGCAAAGCCGCTTGCAAGCGGATGTTGCACGAGCCACCACCGACGGTGATCGCCAAGTTGCGGCGATCACCCAAGAAGGCGAACGGAACTATACACAAGAGATTCGCGCTGGGCAGCAACAGGCCGATCAAGCCAAAGCGCAGGGTGAAAAAGCCGCCGCTGCAAAACGCGCTGAAGCTGACCAAAAGAAGAACGCAGGCACCGTTGATAAAGTTATTGGGGTTGTACGCGATGGCGTCAACGGCCTGCTCGACGCTGCGAAAAATCTGCTAGCCCAAGCGCGCGACTTAGTTGTCAGCATTATGGAAAAGGCGCGGGCCGCTGCGCTCTCGGCGCTGCACACCGCGCGGCAAGCTGTGCAGCGGGCATTGCTGACGGTGCGCAACGGTATCCAAGGTATGATTTCGGCGGTCGCCAATACGGTGCGCACCGTGATCTCGGCGGCGTCGCAAATGGTGCGCCAGGTCATTAGTAAGCTGGCCAAAACTCTGTCCTCAACTGTTAGCAAGTTCACGACACGGGTCGCGCAGCTGGTGAAAAGCCTGCATACGGCGTTTAACGCGATTGCTGACGGTTTGATCGATGCCATTGCGCTGGTCAATAAAGACCTCGCCGTCAAAATTGATAACGCTACGCGTGGTTATCGCGATCGCGTTCACCAGGCGTTGGTGACGGCTGAGGCTGCGGTGATCAAGACTGGCGCTGACGTTGAAAAGCAAATTCAATCCGCTGCGCAGCAAGCGATCGAACTTGTTAACGAAAATGAAAAGCAATTGCTGGCGACGGTTGATCGGTCCCAAGCCAATGCGTTGCGCACGGTGGAGGCGGCTTACCTTGCGCGGGCGGAGACCATTGATCAGGCGTTTGCGATGGCGGCTGACGCCGTAAACGCGTCATTCGATCTAGCGGCAACGGTGGCTCGCGCGTACTTCGATTCGAACATTGCGGTGCTTGGCCTTGCGCAAAAAGTTGTTTCGGCGGTTTCGCAATTTGTCATCGATTCGGCCAACGCGTTCTTTGAAGTGTGCGCCAGCATCGCTAAAAAACTGATGGCGATGCTGCCGGCAAGCTTCACTAAAGGCTTCGTTGATTTCTGGAATGGACCGTGGCGTTCCGCGATTATTGTTGGCCTGGCTGTGGTGGCAGCGGTGGCGATCACGGTTGCAACGGGTGGGCTTGGTGGTCCGTTAGCCGTCATGCTTGTGGCAGGTGTCATCGGCGGTTCGATTTCGGGGACTGCGTACTTTGCCGGTGAGTTGTTGGCGCGCGAAGGCGCTATCAATCTCACCGAAGGTAATTTCAACGGCGCAACTGCCGCAGATAAAGCCAACGCAGGACGGCAAGTCTACGTGCCTGGCTTCGGCATGGCGACCGTCGGCCCCGATGGCAAACCGACCCTCGATCGGAAACTTTCGCCCGAAGAACAAGCCGAGTTTGACCGCAAGTCGCAATGGTCGATGAGCAACTTCAATCTGAGCCGTGACGAAAACGGCACGGTTACCGGCGTAACTGGCAAGAGCGGTGCCGACATAGGCCACGCGGCCTTCAACGAAGGCGTCAAGGGGTTTGGCGAGGGCTTTGTCGGCGCTGCGATTGCGGCTGGCCCAGGTGCGATACTGGGAGCTATGGGGGGGCCAATTGCGTCGATCGCAAGCCCGGTGACCAAGGTGATCGTATCTGGTGTTGCCGAGCGTGCAATCAAGATGGGGTTTGATATCGGCAACAGCGCAATGTCGTCGGCTTGGGTCGCAGGCTTCGATGCGGCGAGTAACGGTGGCGACACAATGGCTGCGATTCGTGCTGCCGGTGGGGCCGCCTATAAGTCGATTACGGACCCACAAGTTGTCATCACTTCGTTGGTCAGCTCCCTGTTACCAGGCACGTCGGGTTCGCCCACGGGCACCGCGCTGCGCGACGCAATGCGAAACACCGGGCAACACACGCTAATCACGCAGGCCAAAGAAGTGCTGATTGAAACCGGGGTTCAAACCAGCGGCCAATCGATCGGCGCATTTGTTGCGGAATACCGTACGGCGCTAAAAGGTGGCGCGTCGGTCACCGATGCTTTTGATCGGGGCTTGGCCCGAGGCCAAGCAGAGTGGGCCCTTGAAAGAATTGCGACGACAGCGGCAGCCTCCACAATCAGCGCAGCTGGGACACGCATTGGCTCGGGCGGCCGCAAGTCAACACCCGACGCGCCAACGCGTGTCGATGTTGATGTCGACGCGCCGAGCGCTACCGCGCCGATGGGTGGCGTACCCCATGCGCCGGCACCGCATGCAGCTGGCCCAAACATTGATGCGCCACTGCCTCAGGCCCGTGCGACGCACGTGGATGGGCCAACCCCAACCGCAGCTCGCAGCAACGCACCCGGCGCCGAGGCGCCAAGTACCATCACCGGTGGCCCCGATGCTCCAAAACTTGCCGCGCATCCGAACGACATTGTTGTTGCGGGCACGCCACCTCAAGACGCCGGACTACATCGAGATCCGCAAACGTTGCGCACCGCTGGTGATCGCAGCGGGACCGGCATGCAACGCGCAGCAGGCAAAGCCGTTGAATTGGTAGCCGATGGTGCGCGCATGGTTGAAATCGGCGGCGAAGATCTTGATCGTGACGGCGACAGTAA
>JAGPDK010000419.1 GCA_018057605.1 Kofleriaceae bacterium
GGCCACGCTTGGGGCCACCGATGGAAGGCTGGGCTAAAAAGGCCCGATAGAACCGAATTGCTGTCGGTGGAATGGTGGCTGCGGCCCACAGCGCTAACCAATGCATGAGTGGTCGGTTGGTGGCGGCGTCCAAAAACGTAAAGATGTGCCAGGCCGCGACGTTGAACGTAAACGCTGCAAAGGCGGCATACATGCGGTCTTTGCGTGACCGCAACAACACCGACATCCCGATGGCCAAGATCAGCAACGCCGCGAGGAGGGCCGATACTGCTTGGGCGTTCACGGCCGTACCTTAGGGTGCACGCCGGCACAATTCAATCATTCTGGGTACCGTAGCGTTTTCGAATGAAGGGTTTGGTACTAGTACCTCGCATCCTAAGTTCGATCAGGGTTTGGCGTTCTCGCTCCCAAGCGTTCGCTTGGTTCGCTCCAACTCCGGCCCCTTCGGGTGTAGCGCTCGGTCCTAGTTTCATTCTCGTTTCGTACCGCTAGTCAGCCAGGAACTCTGAACGGACTTAGGATCTGCGGTACCAGCTTTGCGATTCTTGGTGCTTGGTCCTACAGTGCCGTCGTGCCGTCGTTTGATTTTTCAAAGTTGCCTGCTGTGCACACCTTGGCTGAGCAGGCCGGGCTCGAAGATCTGCCGCGCAACGCCGTGGTTGCAGCCGCGCGGGCGCTGATCGATGCCCAGCGTCGTGCCATCGTTGCGGGTGGAGCGCTCGATAATGCCGCCGAGTTGTTTTCGATAGTGGCGCTACGCGCAGAAGTTGGCCGTCAAGCTGCCGCGCCGTTGCAACGGGTCATTAATGCGACCGGTGTGGTGTTGCACACCAATTTGGGGCGGGCGCCGTTGGGGCAAGCCGCGATTGCCGCAGTTGCCGATGTTGCGGGTGGTTACTGTAATTTGGAGTTTGATCTGGTGGCCGGCAAACGCGGGTCGCGGCATGTTCATGTCGCCGCGCTGCTGCGTGAACTTACCGGTGCCCAAGCCGGTATTGTCGTCAACAACAACGCTGCCGCAACGGTCTTGGGCATTGCGGCGATTGCGGCCGGGCGCGAAGTCATCGTGTCGCGCGGTGAATTGGTCGAAATTGGTGGGGCGTTTCGGCTGCCTGAGATTTGTGCCATGGCTGGGGCTAGGCTCGTCGCGGTGGGCACTACCAATAAAACTCGGATCGATGATTATCGTCGAGCGATTGGCCCCGGCACCGCGTTGTTGCTCAAAGTGCATCAATCGAATTTCGAACAGCGTGGCTTCGTTGAGGCGGTCGAGTTGAGCGAACTGGCGGCTTTGGGCAAAGCCACCCAGATTGCAACGATGATCGATTTGGGCTCGGGTTGTTTTGCCGATGCCGCAACCTTGCGAAGTTGTGGCTTGCCTGCTGAGCCGTCGGTGGCGCAGGTCGCAGCGCTGGTCGACGCGGTAAGTTTTTCAGGTGACAAATTATTGGGTGGGCCGCAAGCCGGTATGCTGGTTGGTCGCAGCGACATTATCGAGCGAGCGCGAACTCACCCGTGGATGCGGGCATTGCGGCCCGACAAAATGACGCTGGCTGCACTTTGGGCTACGTTGCAAGCCCTCCGCACCGAAGGCACTGCAGCGTTGCCGGTGTGGAATATGCTCAAAGCCTCGACGGACGAGCTTACTTCGCGCGGCCAACGCGCGCTAGCCCTGCTGGTGCTTGAGCCGGCCGTGCCTGCCGGGGTTACCGTTGAGGTGTGGCCGAGCCATGCCACGGTCGGTGGCGGCACCATGCCGACGTCGCAGCTGCCGTCGATGGCCTTGCGCGTGGTCGGTGATGAAGCTCGCGTTGCACGGATTGCGGCACTGCTGCGCGCTGGCCGGCCGGCCGTGCTTGGGCGCCTTGCCGATGCGGCGTTGTGGTTGGACTTGCGCACCGTGGCCGATGCCGAAGTTCCGCTGTTGGTTGCAGCGCTAGCAGCGGCATGTCACGGCGCATGATCGCCGCTGGGTCAGCCCGGCCACGCACGAACTTTTCGATCTTTGGCCGATGCTGCTCCCCGTGGTGTCGGTTTTTGGTAGGGTGATGCCATCTTATGCGTCCTTTGCCTAGTTCATTGTCTACCGCGGTGCGCCCGCCCGCCCGGGCTCGCATCGTCGCGGTAGCTAGCGGCAAGGGTGGGGTCGGTAAGAGTTTGGTTGCTGCGAACGTCGGCATATTTTTGGCGACCTTGGGCAAGCGCGTGGTGCTGGTTGACTGTTCATTTGGAGCGCCGAACCTGCATTTATTTGCGGGCGTTGCGCGGCCGTTGCACAGCCTGGCTGAGGGCTTGACCGTCGACGGCCCGCATCGGCTCGCTGACATCGCCGTAAATACTGCGGTGCCTGGCCTGAGCTTGATCGGTGCGTCGTTTGACCCGATTGCGATGGCTCAGCCCTCGGCGGCGGTGGTGGCCGCAATTGCGTCGCAATGCGCCGAACTGGCAGCGGATTATGTTGTGCTTGACGTCGGCTCTGGCATCGGCGATGCGGCCATTGAACTATTTCTAAGCGCAGATATCGGCGTGTTAGTCACGGCGCCCGATCCGACTGTGGTCGAGCTCACCCACCGCTTTGTCCGCGCGGCATTTATCAAGCGCTTGCATCAGCGCGGCTTAGGCCATTTAGTCGACGCTATTCAACGGCCAGCCCGTGAATTGGAATCCGGCATTCCAAGTGCGCTCGAAATCTACTTGCAAGCCGTCGCCGATCAATCGCCTGATCTCAAAAAGTTGCGCGCTGCCATCTTAGAATTTTCGCCGCATTTGATAGTCAATTCAGCGCGTTCAAAATCCGATATTGAAATGGGCCGCGCCCTCGCAGTGGCGGCGCGCCGGCGCTTAGGCACACCCATTCAGTACCTGGGCCATCTCGAATACGACGAAGCGGTGTGGGCTTCGACCCGGCGTCGACGGCCGTTACTCATCGAACACCCTGAAACTCGCATTGCCAAGTGTTTTGAGCGGGTTACGCGGGGCTTAATGTCGGTTCGTCCGGCTACCCATTTCGTTGCTGACGACGATGTGTTGCCGTCGGATAGCCACTATGAATTGCTCGACGTGCCGCCGACCGCAAGTTTTGAAGACCTGCGCCGTGCCAATCGCCGAGTCCGCGATATTTATGGGGCGGAGTCGGTGGTGATTAGTGGCTTATACGATCCGGCTAGTCTTGAAGCGGTGCATCGGCGGCTCGACTTGGCCTACACCACGTTGATGGACGCGGCTAAGCGTAAAGAATACGACCGCGAGTTGTTCCCTGACGGTGTGCCGATGCCGGTGGTCCCTCCACCGGAAGTTGCGCGTGCCCGTGCGCCTGAACGCTCAAGTCACGCGGCGGCGGCGGTGCAGAGCCCGGACACGGTTGCGCGGCCGCCGTTGCCCACCGTCGGACCTACCACCGAATACACGGGCCCGTTGTTGCGGCAGATTCGTGAAGCGCAAGGCATTGAACTGCGCGAAATCGCCGAGCGGTCAAAAATTGGCATGGCCTACCTGCACGCCATGGAAGCGGAAGCCTGGAGCAAACTGCCAGCGGTGGTGTATGTGCGTGGGTTTGTCGCGGAATACGCCCGGGTAATCGCGACAACCATTGGATTGGACTCGGAAAGGATTCGTGAGACCTACCTTGCCCGATATCGCGCCGCACGAGGATTACCGCCGGAAGAGGGCTGAAGCCTTGACGCACTGACGCTGCGCCCTCTACCATGTCGGCATGGCCACACTTATCGACAATGAAAAACGCGCGCGTCAGTTAGCCCGGGCGATTGCGTCTGACTTGACGCTTTATCACGAGCCTAAGATTCTCGAAGGGCTCACCAACGACACGTTGTTTGATACGTTGGCAGAAGAAATCAAAGAAGGTAGCGAGCTGTTCAAAAGCCGCGTGACCACCGAAATCTATGGCTTGCACATTTATGAACGGGCCATTGTCGACGTGTTGGTTAAGTCCAAGGGGCACGTTAAGTCAAAAATTTGGTAGATCTCGACGACAGTAGTGATGACGACGCAGCTGACGACGACCAAGGCCATCAAGCCGAGGTCGGACCTGTCGGATGCGAAGTCTTCGAACTTACCATTGACGCGGCGAACAACGGGGACCGGCTCGATGCGGCGGTCGTCCAAGCCGCACAAGTGAGCCGCGCCCAAGCACAGCGCTTGTTCGAGGCTGGCGCGGTTTCAGTCAATGGCGTGATCCCGCCCAAGATGGCGTCGCGCGTGCGCGCTGGCGATCGGGTGCGGGTCGAGATTCCCGTCGCTACGCCGCTTCAGGTGTTGGCCGAAAACATCGCGCTTGATATCTATTTCGAAGACGCGCATCTGATCGTTATCAATAAGCCGGCAGGTATGGTTGTGCATCCGGCCCCGGGGCATGCGTCCGGTACGTTGGTGAATGCGTTGCTGCATCATTGCCGCGATCTATCTGGGATTGGTGGGGTGTTGCGCCCAGGCATCGTACACCGGCTCGACAAAGACACTTCGGGCCTCATGGTTGTGAGCAAGCATGATGCGGCGCACCAGGGCTTGGCCGATATGTTCGCAGCGAAGAGCCGCGGTGATGGCGGCGGAATTTCTAGACGTTATCTCGCGTTGTGCGCGCCAGGGCCGCGGCGCGACTTGGGTCGGCAAGGCACGATACGCACGCTGTACGGCCGTCATGGCGTGCATCGCAAACTTTTCTCTTCGAAGGTTAGCCGAGGAAAACCGGCGGTGTCGCATTGGCAGTTGATCGAAGCACTGCCGGCTGCGGCGTTGCTTGAGTTTACGTTGCAGACTGGCCGCACGCATCAGATTCGCGTTCACGCCGCCGATCACGGCTTTCCGGTTTTTGGTGACGTCACCTATGGTCATCGCCAGCGCGACGCGCAACTTGCAGCCTTGGCCACCCAACTCGGGCGGCAAGCGCTGCATGCCCATGTCTTGCAATTCATTCACCCTGTGACCGCCGTGCCGTTGGAGTTTTCGGCTCCAGTGCCAGTTGATATGGCGAATGTGTTGGCGGCGATGCGTGGGATGCCGAAGCGCTAACCAGCATCGCTTTGACTAAGCGTCAAAGCTGCTGGCGGCCCCGCGCCCCAGCGTTCGCTGGTGCGCTCCATGTGGGCCTCGATCAAACCAGGGACGTGCCCAATGCCAGTCACTTAAGCCCAATCGCACGAAACGCTCAGTAATTTTGGTTGCTTACTCGGACCTCCGCCGACGGACCTCCGCCGACGGACACCGGAACTACCGACCGCGCACCAACGCCGTGGTCATCGCAGCAACCCGACCTGCCAGGGCGCGGGCCGCGCGATCGTGGACGCCATCGAAGCCACGACAACGCGCGCTGGCGAGCACGGCTTCGACCTCGAAAGCAGCGGCATGCGCGATGTCGAAGAAGCGACGGC
>JAGPDK010000420.1 GCA_018057605.1 Kofleriaceae bacterium
GCCAAAATTCGATCGCCTGCGGGCCCTGCGTCTGGGTGATCGGGGTACTTGGTGACAATCACGCCGAAGCGTTTAATCGCGCCGTCGTAGTCACCGTAGTCGTAGAATAGTTGACCGTTGCGGAAAATTACGCCGACCAATTCAGGATCGGCAGGGAACAACGTTGCATATAAATCGATTGCGTCAGCGAATTTCTTGTCAACCGGCAGCAGCTGGCGTTTACCAGCGTTGTCTTCGCCGCGGGCTTTTTCGTACGCATTCATGGCGCGCAACAGGGCGTCTTTGTGCAGCGGTCCGACGGGGGTGCTGCGCCCGACGGTGAGGTACTCGTCACCGGCTTCTTCGAGTTTGTTCAACTTGAAGAACAAAATTTCAGCGCGATAGAACCGAACCTCAGATGCTTTCGTGCTTGCAGTCTTGCCTTGGCCAAACGTATCCAAATAGAGGCCATAGGCATTTGCGGCTTTGCCGTAATCAGCGAGGTCCGGCTTCTTGCTGGCTTTTTCGAACTGCTGGGCTTGGCCGTGCAGATTGCTAGCGAATGAGCGCGCCAGTTCTTCGGTTGCGGCCAGCGAGCGATTGAGCGCTTCCCGGTTGCGTTGGGCTTTGGCCCATCCGCTGCTTGGCCCGTAGCCATCAAGTAACGCTTTCATGTCGGCCAGGGCCAGCTCATTGTCGGCGGTGCCGATGGAGTTCTCGACGACTTGGCGTTGCCACTGTGAAGCGCGCAGCGCTTCGACATCCATTGAGATCAAGAAACGATAAGCATCGCTCGAACGGCCGTATTCACCTTGCGCGTTGTAGGACTCGGCGACCTTGACCAAAACATCAAGCGAATAACGCTCGCCGCCAATCGACGCCAGGAAGTCAAAAACCTCCTTCGCCGAAATCGACTTGTCCTCGGTAAAGACCACGACCAAATATTCTAACGCTTCTTCGCGCAAGCCGGCGCGCCGTCGACGTTGCGACGCGGTGCCGCTGCGATCTGCTTCGACCGCCAAATCAAGCACTTCTTTGAAGCGTCGCGCTGCGGTGTCGACATCGCCGAGCTTCCAGTCGCACCACGCAGTTTTGAACATCGCTAAATCGTACGTGGCGGCAGCTTTGTCGTGCAGGATATTGGAGTACGCATCGCGCGCTCGACTCCAATCACTTGCTGCAAAATGGTGTTCGCCCACCATCATCCAAGCGTCGCCATACAAAGGCGAGGTGGGATGATTGGTGATGACTTCTTCGAAAAAACCCATGGCCTGCGCTTCGCGGTTGGCTTCTTTGGCGGCAAATCCTAGCAGGTACGTCACCAAGTCAGCGCGGCGAAAATTGGGATGTTTGTCGTGCAACTCTTGGTAGAGCTTAGCGGGTTCGCCCAGTTCGATGCGCGGCTCGACGCCAGCGGCACAGCGATTGGCATTGTCACGGTTTGCGGTTTCGCTCGGTTCTGGCGCTTTGCCGTCGGCGGTGGGCGCCGCTGCCGCTTTGTCATTGGCGGGGGCAGGGGCCGCGGCCTCGCTGCATTGAATCGAAGAACGCGCGTAGGCGTCCATTTTTTCCAAGTACGAGCGTCGGGCTTCTTCCCAGAGCAACTCGGCGAGTTTAAAGATGCCGTCAGCCCGGGCCTCAGGGCCAGGATTAGAGGCGATAAAGCCGCGCAGCAAGGCAATTGCTTCGAGCCGCTTACTGTCGCGCTTTTTTTCCGTCGACAGCAGCATCTTATTGAGCTCAGCGGACAGCACAGGCGCTTGCGGCGACAACGGCCGTTTGCGCAGGTATAAGTCGGACGTCGGCCCCCGGTTGAGCTGAACTTCTTTGGGTTGGGCGTGACTAACGGTAGGTAATGCGGCCGCACCCGCAAGCACGCCAGCAAACAGCCCGGAGCGCAAACCGGCGACCAGGCCTGCGCGTCGTAGCCCGCCGAGAAAGGTGCGTTGCAGCGCTGGTCGCTGACTGTGGCGTGGGTTGTTTTTCATCGCCAGCCCTCATATTCATCGGCCCAAAAGTCGCCTTCGAGCGGCCATAGTTCCTCATCATCGCCAATGAGGCCGGCGTTCCACATCCGGCCGATGAGTTCCGCTGGAAATCGCCCGGCGGCAAGATCTTGCACGGCGATGTCGAGCTTGCGTTTTTGGCCGATGACAGCGTCGATCTTGCCGAGTTTGGCTTTGTCGAGCACACGGCGCGTATCGTTATACAGCCGTTCGACCGATTGCAAGGCGCGGGTTTGCACAGCGCCGTTCATGTCGCGACGCAAGTTACGGGAGGCCACTTCGAGTTGGCGCGCGTGCTCAAGATCGCGCGCGACCATGTTGGGCAGCTCGCTGCCGGTCGCCGCATCGCTGCTGTTGCCGCTCGCTTGGCTGGCTTTTGCTTCGGCGACGTTGATGCGTTCGAGGATATTTTGCAACCGTGCGCGTTCTGCGGTGGCGACGTCGGCCGGGACTGCACCGCTGCGTGCGCCTAGTTCGAGATGGGCCAACGAACGCCGCGCTTCATCGGCCAAGGCATACAGGTCGTTGTTTACTTGATCGTTTTCGCTCGTCGTGCTGCTCGCTGGGCCTTCCGTGGCGCCAGCGACGTTGGTGGTCGCGATCTTGTTGCGCAGCGCAAGCCAGGATTGGGTTGTGCCGGGTGCTTCGCCAGCGGCGCGTTCGCTGCCCTTGACAGCATCCGACAGTCGCAAAAATACCGGATCGACGCGCAACAAGCCGAGCACTTGCGTGCCAACGTCGGTTGGTTTGGTTTTCGCGGCCTGCAACGATTGCGTATCGCCGGTTTGCCGAGCTTGGCGCCACCCGCCAATTGCTTTGGAAAACAACGTGCCAGTGCGACTTGGATCTTGGCGCACGGCATCGAGCTCAGCCACTACTGGCTCGAGCTTTTCGACCAAGGCGTCGTAGAGCTTTTGCGAGTCGTCAAACTTGCAATCGGCCAGTTCAATATAGCCGGCGAGCAATGTCGCTTCAGGCCACAGCGGCGAGTTTGGGAATGATGCGAGGAACTCCGCCGTTAAGTCGCGGGCCGTCGCGAGTTCGCGCTTCTGATACATGGCCCACGCCGCTTCGAACAGGGCTTCGCTTAGATACGTGGAATCGTCGGGGATCTGGAAATAGTGATAGTAGGCGTCGTCGTACTTGCCTTGTTCGTGCGCAATTCGGCCCAAGCCAAGACGCGCTAAGTCTTTGATCGTGAAATACCGATCATCGACGACAAACGCAAATCGGTCGGTGCCAGGCGCCCCCGCTATTTCGCACATGGCGTCAGCCGCCCGCCGGTACTTGCCTTTGCGAGCGGCGATCACGCCGCGCAAATAAAGTGCCGATGAATACAGGCGGCTTTTACGCGAAATGGTTGTCAGTTCGGCATCGGCAGCGTCGAAATCCTGCCGGTCGTACAATCCGCGCGCGCGCAAATAAGCGCGTTCGCCAACGGCACTCGGTGGCACCACGTCATCTTTTTTATCGGCTTTGGTGAGCATTGCCAAATGCCGGTCGTGGTCCCGCATTTCAAGCGCGATATCGACGACACGTCGGTGCGCCGGGCCCCAGTAGGTTGCGCTCGAGCCACGCCGCAAAATTCGGGTAAACGCATCAACCGACGCGCCAAACGCACCGCTGCGAAATAGCGCAACGCCGAGGTCGTATTCCGCATTTTGAAATTCGACGAAGTCATTCAACGCGGCAAACCGCGGTGACGCCACAATGCCATACAATGCGATGGCGGCTTCGTGGAACGCGCCTTCGCCAAGCAGGGCCTCCGAACTCACCAGCTCTTTGCGCAAGGTGTCGATCGTGCCAGTTTGCACGTCGATCAATTTCGCCGTTTCAAGTTTGCTAAAGTAGGCCGCTAAACTATCGAGCGCGGCGCTCGTCGTCGTCGTCGCGACGCCCGGTTCGGCCAGTGAGGCGTCAGTTTGGGCGTGTGCGATGTTGACGCTTGCGCATATAGCTAGCGCACCAAACGTTACACCCACGACAACCGAGCTGGCCACGCGGCCGCGGCGCGCGCCGACTCGGTTGGTCTCCGCACCGCGCCGACTACTTGTTCGCACGGTCGGCTTTCCCGGTTGCCGGTGCAGCAACAGCGGCACTGTCATTCTTCTTGGTGTTCACCGCCACCGACATCGAGAGCCCATAGCTGCCGCGTTCGCTGCGCTTCCACGCATACGGAATATCGCCAGCATCTTTGGCGCGGGCCACCACCAACAAGTCTTTACCGGCAACGGCTTCGACTGAAACTTGGGCCTCATTGGCCGATGAAAATCGGTCGTCGTCTTTGCCGATGGTTTCGACCCGGAACGTCACCACATGATGGCCGGGCGCGACAAACCCTGTGAAGCGTACGGCGTCGTCGGCGACGATGGACCCTTGGGTATCTTCAAAGACACTGGCGCCATCGAGGCGGATGCTGGCCTTCGGAACGCTATAAAATCGGCCCGCATCGAACCGAAATCGAATGACCACCTTGGTCGAAAATAATTGGCTCGATACCGCTGCGGCGCGGGCCCGCGAAGCAAACAGCTCGTCGCGCAACGCTAGGTATTCTTGGCGCAAGTCATCAACCGAGGCAACGGCGCTATCGCTGCGAACTTCGGTGGAAGTGGGCCCCGCCGGAGGTGGACTCGCCGGCCCCGACGCTGGCGACGCTGGCGCGGTAGGCGTCGTGCCGACCGACGCTGGCGCGTTTTCAGATGCAGCAGGGGCATTGGTTGGAGCGATGTCGGGTGCGGTCGGTTCGACCGGTGCCGGGGCAGTGGCCGTAGGCTTAGGATTTTTGGTTTTTTTACGTGGTCGAGCGTCGGCGACGTTGCTGTGCAGTGTTGCGCTGGCAGCAATCACGGTGACCATTGCGAGCATCGTGCCCTTGGTCACGTGACGCCAATGGCTTGTGTGCGGATGGTTCGGCATCGGTTGCTCCTTGTTCATTGTCGCACCGGCAAGAAAAGTGAAATACCCAACGTCGCTGACGTGTCATTCACCAATTGTCGCTCGTCGAGCAAGTCTTGGTAGAATGTGCGATTGCGTAAATCGAAGCGCATCGCCCAGGCGCGTCCAGCGAAGACTTTGAACCCCAAGCCGAATACGCCACTTGCCCCACGACTGGCACTGGAATCGACGACGCCAACGCCGAGTCCAACATCAATATCAAACCGCGAAACTGCGCCGCCTAGCCGCATTTTGCCGTAGATCGGATTCCACATGAGCAGAGCTTCAGCAAAAATGATGCGCTCGAACGTATCGCTTAATAACTGGCCGCGTTTATCTTCCAACGTCCGAATAATATCGGCGTTGGCGTGGGTGAACGCGCCGGCAAACTCGACAGCGGTTTGTTCTGTCATGTGGAACGTGTAGGCGCCGCCCAACACGTAGGTTGACGAGAATAGGTCG
>JAGPDK010000421.1 GCA_018057605.1 Kofleriaceae bacterium
TCGGCGCGGCGCGACCCCGATCGCAACCCACCCGGTAACTTGCCGGTGTCCCGCGCCATCGATCACGCCATTGAAGAAGCGTTACTGCGTGAGAAAAAAGACGGCGTGCCATCGACAGTGGTTCACATCGACGTGCTGAATTTTGATGGTTACGCTGATGCCGTTGGGATCGTGCATTCTGAACAAGTCGTGCGTGGCATGGGGCAATTGCTGCTCGAAGCTGCGCGTCGGGCCGCCGGTGACGGTGGGTTTGTCGGGCACATTGGTGGCTCAGATTTTGTGGTTGTGATTCCTGGCACCGCGGCGTCGGCGTTTTGCGATGCCGCGCTCAGTGATTTTGCGGGCAAGCGCGACGCGTTGTTTCCGGATAGCGCGAGCCATCAGCTGCATTTGGTATTGGCCAGCTCGATTACCTCCGCGCTGTCGGCCGGCTCGCCCACCGATGCAGCCGACGAACTCGGCCGTCGGCTCGGCAAGGCGATGAAAGCTGCCAAAGCTGCGGCCCAATCGAACCACGTTGCGTGGGCACCCCCGCCACCGCCAAAGAATTAAATTAGCCCGTGAGTGGCTGTGGCCGTTAAGCCCGACGACCAAGCACCCGATTTGCACACGCCGAGCGAGCTCGGAAGCGCAGATACTGCTGCTGGCGCGACTGGCTCGGTATCCGCAGCCGCGATGCCTAGCATGCGTGCAGCGGCCAGCGGCGATCGCGTCGGTCGCTACGAACTACTCGAAGAAATTGGCGAAGGTGGGATGGCTACGGTTTTTCGCGCACGCGACCCGCAATTGCGTCGCGAGGTCGCGGTCAAAGTGCTGTTTCCGCATTTGGCCAAGCGAGCCGATGTGGTGCGGCGCTTTGCCCGTGAAGCGCGTGCCGCAGCGGCGCTTGAGCATCCCAATATTTTGCGGGTCCTCGACGTTGGGGTACCCGATGGCACCAGTACGGCGCCGCCATATTTGGTGATGGAGCTGATTCGAGGTCAGTCCTTGGCCGAGTTTTGCCAGGCCCACGGCCCATTGCCGCCTGAACATGCGGCCGCCATGATCGCGCAAATCGCCGATGCCCTGCGGCTGGCACATGCCGCTGGCATCGTGCATCGCGACATTAAGCCAGCCAATGTGATGGCTACCCGCGATGGGCGATTGTTGCTAGCTGACTTTGGTGTTGCCCATGTTGCAACCGATGAATCGTTGGTGACGCGGACCGGCGCGTTGTTGGGTACGCCGGCGTACATGAGCCCCGAGCAAGCCGCGGGCGAGGACATTACTGCTGCGAGTGATGTGTATTCGTTGGCGGTTACGCTGTACCAAATGGTCACCGGCGAGTTGCCGTACGGTGGCTCCACCGCGAAGGTGTTGTCGCAAATTGTCGCCGGTGGCGCAGTCCCAGCAGACCGCAAAGTACCAAGTGTTGGGGCCCAGCTAGCACGCATTATCGCGCGCGCGATGACCCCTGCTATGGCAACGCGAACCCCGACGGCAGCGCAATTTGCCGACGAACTAACGGAATTCGTGGTTCAGAGTGGATTGGGCGACACCGCCTCGTTAGTAAAAGAGGTCCTCGCCGACCCAGCCTTGGCCAAAGGCCGGCAACCCGAACTCGTGGCCCTCCTGACGCGGCGCGCCCAGGTTGCGTTGACAGCTCGGCAACACGCGTTGGCAAGTGGCTTGGCCGAACGTGCTCATGCGCTCGCCCCAACCGACGCTCAGGTCACCGCATTGCTGAGCAGTGTTGCCCACGGGCAGCGTTGGCCGCGGTGGTGGCCGTGGCTGGCCGGTGCCAGCGTTGCTGCAGCCGTTAGTATGGCCGCGCTACTTTGGCGGTCGAACCGCGCTGATGGCACGGTTATCGTCGACGGTCGGTCGGTCGATGCAGCGTTGGCTGCGCCGCGAGATGTTGCGGTGGAGGCCGTCGTGGATGCCCCGGGGCGCGACGCTGCGACCATCGCTGCGATGCCACATGATGCGCCGTCGGCGGTGCGGGCAGATGCGCGCGTGCGCCGTGATGCGCGTGGCCCGGCCATCGATGCGCAGGCCAAGGTTGATGCCGAGCCCATCGCGGCCCTGATGCATCGTGACGCTGCGCTAGCCATGGGCGCAACGGACGCCGCACCTACGGCTGCGCTTGACGTGGTCGTGCAGCTTTCGATGGACAGTTGGTGTGATGTTAGCATCGACGGCCAGAGCCGCGGTCGGCTGCGTCGAGGCCAAGCGCTGCTAACCAGCCCAGGCACGCATACCATTTCTTGTAGCCAAGGCGTTGGCATGGCGGAATGGCATACCAGTTTCTCGGCGGTCGCCGGCCAAGCGGTAACGTTGTCGGGGCATTTGTTAACGCGGGTGCGGATCACCGCCGCGCTCGGCGCTGCCATTTCGATCGATCGAACTCGGGTCAATAATGGCGACACCGTGGTGATGCCAACTGGCCGTTATCCGGTGACGGTATGGGATGGTGCGCAAGCCAAAATTACGCAGTGGGTGCCAGTGCCCGCGGTCGCGGCCTGCACGTTGCGTGTGATCGCCGGTGTCATTGAATGCACGCCGCCATGACACCGATGTCGTAATTGCGCAGATCGCCTTGCTTGAGGTAGACTCGAAATCCTCGGATATCAGCCACTTGCGGCTGGCAAGCGGGTTGCACTCTAGTACGCCATGGTTATTCGGTCATTCACGTTGCGACAGTTCGCCGTTGCCGCACGTGCGGCCGTTGCCGCAGCTTGCGCCGCGTTGGTGCTGCCATCGTGTTTTTACGTCGATGATCTTAATACTCGGCCGGTGGTCGCGATTCAAAAGGTGTCGATTCCAGCGTTGACGCGCGGCAGCATCGCGCAGTTTCGCGCCGACCGGTTCGATGAAGACGATGGCGGCTATTACGTCGCCGTTGATTGGGAAATGCATGCGTGCGGACGCACCGCCAACGATTGTGACGGCGCTGCGTTTTTCACCAGCACCGCAACCGTCGCGGTCGCAACCATCCCCGTGGTACGCGGCAACGGTACGCCGGTCGAAAAGTTGCAAGTGATGCTGCGTGGCGTCGATCCGCAAGGTGCGCAGTCGCGACCCACCGCGATACAATTGTACGACGTCAACAATGCGTTGCCGGCGGTCACGTTGCAAACGTTTGGTTACGATGGCTATCCAGTTGGCGTACCGTTTTCGATTCGCAGTCGCGTGGTCGATGCCGACGATGCGGCGGCCACGCTCAATGTCCAATGGACCGTGTATTCACCCGCGGGCTCTGCCGATCCGGCCTTGGTGCAGGTGACGCCTGATCCGATGCGACCTAACGAAAGCGCCTACACGTTGACGCCAGACCTGGCAGGCAAATGGACAATCGAAGTCACGGCGACTGACCCAATCGGTGCGACGTCGGTCGAACATATTGATGTGCAGGTGGCGGCCGACCGGCCGCCGTGCATCGCGACGGTGACGCCACTGCCAGCACCGGCGGCCAACACCGCTATTGTTGATGTCGCGCAGCGTTTTGCCGTGCAGGTTGTCGACGACGATCTCGATGTTTTTCCAGCACCGGTGGGCGATCCGTTTATCCACGAAAGTCATTTTGCTTGGTCGATTCAAAGCCCGCTAACCAATGGTGTGCGTCAGCTCATCGCTGGTGACACTCGCTCGTCGATCGATATTGATCCAACCCTTTATCAGCCTGGGGACGTGATTGAATTGCGGGTTGAAATCGCGGATCGGGTGGCCCGCACCTTGACGTGCGCCGATGGTGCGGCAACTTGTTCGCTCAATTCAAACGCTTGCGTGCAACGCCAAACCTGGCGACTGGAGATTCGGTGAGCATGCGGCATCTTACATCCGGCCAGTTGGTGTTATGGTTGTCACTGCTGGCCGCTGCGTGCGGCGCCGAAGGTGCATCCGAAAACGATGCCAACCCGACCACCGACGGTGGGTTTCCGGATGCCAGGCCAACGTGTCTGGTTAACGTCACCTTCACGCCGAGCCAAGCGCAAGCGTCGGCGGGCACGGTGCGGGCCCAAGCAAGTGTGTTTGGCGCCGCGGGGATTGTCGAATATCAATGGCAGGTATCGGCGAACGGTCGCGTGGTGCCCACCGCGAGAGCGCAACCCGACGGGTCCGAGGTTACGTTCGCGATTGATCAGCCCGGCGTGTATCAAGCAATTGTGCAGATCACCTCGGGCACGTTTTGTCCGTCGGGCACGGGGTATCTCAATGTGTCGGCCGCAAATGCCAACACGGCACCGTTTCGTTTGCGGTTCACGGCACCGTTGGCCGCCGGCGTGCCGGTGCAAGACCGGGTGGTGATGGTTGCCGGCGGTGCAGATTATTTTGCTGGGCCAGTTTCGCTTGAACGCGGGGTTGATGCCAATGCAACACTGGTCAGTGGCGGCGTGCCGCAAGCGGCATTTGTCCGCATTGCCAGCACCGGGACATCGGCGCCAATCGCGGTGGAAACGTACAGCAGTGCCGACGGTACCATTTCGTTGCCGTTGCAGTTTGGCATGTACGACGTGCTCATCACGCCTTTGTCCGATGTTATTGCGCCGTTGCGGCTAGCCTGGGATACCTTGGCGACGACGATTGATGTGACGCCCGGCACGATCGTGACCGGGCACGTGTTTGCGCCGAATAATACACCGATGGCTAATGCGCGCGTGGCGCTACGAGTTGGCAATCTACCGTCGACGATTGGCATCACCGACAGCACCGGCGGGTTTTCGGTGCGGGCCCGGCCAAGCGGCGGTGCGGTCACCGAAATTCGGGTTGCGCCTAGCAATGGCCTGCCGACGCTGGTCGCTAGTGCCGCGTTTGATTTATCGACCGATGTGGTTGTGCGTTACAACGCTGGGATCGGGGTGCGCAATCTTCAAGGGCTCGAAGTGCGTGACGCTGGCAATGGGCTGTTGCCGTTTACCCAGGTTGCGGTACGCGGTGAACAAGCCAGTGCCGGCACGGTGACTGCAGGCGTGGCGAGTGTGGCGCGTGCGGTGGCGGTCGCAAGTGCCACCACGGATAACACCGGTCGAATGCCAACATTGATGGTGCCGACCTTTGCGTTGGCTGCGGCGATTGCGCCACCGATGGGGGCGACTGGCTTAGTGGCGGTGCCTACGGTTACGCCGGCACAATTGCGCGCAGCCCCGACCGCCATGCTCAGCGCTACCGTGACGTTAGCCAGCGTGCCGCTCGCCGGGGTTGAGCTGCGGCTCACGCCAACCTCTGCATCGCCCCTGGCCGCGCTACCGCCGGTGCAACTCTCGGCAATCACCGATGCTGCGGGTGGGGCGGCAATTGCCGTTGCCGGTGCCGCACGGTTCAATGTGCGGGTCGTGGATCCGCAACGTCGAATGGCGCCGCTTGAACGGCTCGATGTGGCGGTCGGCGCGCTCGGCATG
>JAGPDK010000422.1 GCA_018057605.1 Kofleriaceae bacterium
GGCCAACCTGGCGCGCACCGATGAACTCGGCGACCTCGGCCAAACCTTCGACGACATGGCCGTGCGCATCGCGCAGCTGTTGCGCGCTGAAAAAGAATTATTGGCCAACGTCGCCCACGAATTGCGGACACCACTGGCCCGAATTCGCGTCGCGGTTGACATCGCCAGCGAAGGTGACGCGGAAGCAGCACGCGCATCCATGAGCGAGATCGCCGTCGATTTGCCCGAACTCGAAGCCTTGGTCGATGATGTGTTAACAACCACGCGACTAGCATTCGACAATAGCTCGCCGGCGCACTTTGTCTTGCGGCGTAGCACGACTACGCCTGCCGCCATTGTGAACGTCGCAGTCACGCGGTTTCGCTCGCGTTGCACCACTCGCACGTTGACGGTAACCATCGCGGCTGACCTTCCAGCCATGTGGGTCGATGACAAATTGGTCCGCCGAGTCATCGACAATTTGCTCGATAATGCCCACAAATATTCACCCGATGCACAACAACCGATCGCACTCTCGGTCGATGTCGTCGACGACCACGTGCGGTTTGTCGTGTCCGATCACGGCAGTGGCATTCCGCCCGAAGATTTGGCGCTGGTATTCAATCCGTTTTTTCGTGGCGAAAAAAGCCGGACCCGCAGCGCGGGTGGCGTTGGCTTGGGCCTGACGTTGGCCAAGCGCATCGTCGGTGCCCATGGTGGGACATTAACGGTTACCAGTCAGTACGGCGTGGGCACTATCGCTACGTTATTGCTGCGGCGCGCCGACGACGCCCGCGTAGATACCTGATCTCGCTACGCTATAGATTTCGCAAACAACGTCGCTTTGGTGGCGCCCTCGATCTCAACTTCGACCAGCTGGCCAACCACGCCAACGCCAACCGGCAAGATAACCGTCTTAAAGCCATCGGTGCGGCCCATCATTTGATCAGCTCGACGCTTCGACGGGCCAATGACCAAAACTTGTTCGCGACGGCCAACATGCGCGGCAAAAACCTCAGCGGAAATCTTTTCTTGCAACGCGACAATCTCATGCAGCCGCCGCTTCTTTTCAACTTCGCTGATGTTGTCGGTCATCTTCTTGGCCGCAACCGTTAAATCACGCTCGGAGTACGCAAACATAAACGCACTGTCGAATTTCAGCTGCCGCATCAACGCTAACGTTGCTTGATGATCCGCTTCGGTTTCATCACAAAACCCCGTGAGAATATCAGTCGAAAACGCCATGGTTGGCACGGCCGCGCGCAACTTAGCCACAATCGCGAGGTAATCGGCCACAGTGTAACCGCGGCGCATCCGCTCAAGCACAACATCAGACCCCGACTGCACCGGTAAATGCACGTACTTACAAATTTTAGGTTCTTCGGCTATTGCAGCGATTACGTCGTCGGAAAAATCAACTGGATACGGCGAGGTGAACCGTATGCGATACAGTCCATCGATCCTTGCGACCGCGCGTAACAGATCAGCGAAGCTGACATCTTCCCACTGATACGAATTTACGGTTTGGCCCAACAGCGTTACTTCGCGATAGCCACGGGCCACAAGCTGCCGCACTTGACCGAGAATTTCACCCGGCGATGCGCCGCGCTCGCGACCACGCGTATATGGCACCACGCAGAAAGTGCAAAATTTATCGCAGCCGCGCTGAATGGTGACCATGGCCGAAATACCATCGCCTTCGCCGGTAACAGGCACCCCTTCGTAGGTCTCGGATTTATCGAGCTTGACGTCGATCACCACTGCAGCTTGGCCTTCTTCGCTGCCACGCGCTTTGGCCTGCGCCAACAGCTCCGGCATTCGCCGATAACTATCTGGTCCCGCAATGACATCGACCGCCGGTGCGCGCAGAGCCAAGCCTTCTTTGAGATGCTCAGCCATGCAGCCAACGATGCCCAGGACCAGCCCAGGTTGTCGGCGCTTGAGCGCTGCAAGTTCGGTGGCACGCGCGACGATCCGTTCTTCCGCCTTTTCACGCACCGCGCAAGTGTTGATCAACACCACGTCGGCATCTTCGGCCCGTAGCGAACGCACATAACCGTCGCGCGCCAAAATGCCACCGATCAAATCCGTGTCGGCGACATTCATTTGGCAGCCGTAGGTTTCAACAAACAACCGTTTGCCTGGCGCGGCGATCGCAACGGGGTCGGCTGGGCCAGGCGCCGCCGCGCTAGCGCCATCCCCGGCCTCCGGTGAAGGACGTTTGCCAAGTTGAATAAATGGACCTGTTTCGGTAGCCACAGCGGCGCATCCATACCACGACTGGCACTTTTTCAAGGGACTTTCCCAATGCCAGTCACTTAAGAAAACGTAAACAAAATCCGCCGCAACCGTAAGGTCTTACTCGGTACTGGGACGACGGTACTCGGGCGACGATCCCGCTCCCCAGCGTTCGCTGGGTTCGCTCCATCATTGGCACGAAGCCTTACCGGCGACGCACCAGGACCGTGGTCATCGCGGCAAGGCGGCCAGCCAAGGCCCGTGCCGCGCGATCCGCAACGCCATCGAAGCCGCAACACCGTGCGATGTCGAGCACTGCTTCAACTTCGAAAGCAGAACCATGCGCGATGTTGAAGAACCGACGGCGCGACGGGGAACGACCTTGCTCCCAGCGTGCGCTGGTTCGCGCCATGACCGGCGAGGTACGCCGAGCCTTCGCGCAAGTTGCGCGCAACGCTGATGGCGGCGCGGCGACCGTGATCGGCCCACCATGGAGCGAACCCAGCGAACGCTGGGGAGCGAGGTCACCGTTTTCGTCATACAAAACCCAGCGCAGGCAGTGTGCCAACGAATGTTGGGCATGATGTAGCGGCTAGGAGTTGGCGCATTGCGTGCGCGTGATTATGGAGCGAACCCAGCGGACGCTGGGGAGCGAGGCAACCCGTTGCGCATGTTTCGAGCGCGGTAGTCCGAGGTTCGTCGTCGGAGTACGGAGTGAGCTCAGCCGCTGGTAAAAAGCGTAAGGGTTTCGATTGTTTACGCTTAAGTGACGGGCATTGGGGACTTTCCCGTCCGTTCTGCCGCCGTTAACTCGGTCAATTTTGGCGGGACCTGCCCGCTAAGCATCCGTCACATCTTCGATGATCGCTCCGTAGGTTTACCCACGCTTGAGGCCCTGGTGTTGGAGGCCATTGTGTTGACCACATGCTCGACCGCGGCGCGACAAACCAAAGGGTCGATGCATTGCGCGTAGTCGATCGGGTCGCCAGTCCATTTTGAGGTGTTGGTGTTGGCCGTGATAGCGAGCCCTGCACGAGTGTCGTGTAACGTCGCCAGGCCGCGTTGCGCGCCAGTGTTATTCGACGTTGTGCACGCCGGTTGCGCGTCGATACGTCGGTTGCGATGATCGAAAAAGTTTCAGCCACCAGCACCGTTTGCTGTGCGCTGTACTGCGCTGCCAGCCACCGAGCGAAGAATCACTGCGCCTGAAGCAAAGCGATGCGCACCATTCCGCGCTACGCTAACCGGCATGTGGCTGTATCGGGTTTTAGCCCCACTTACGGTGGCGCTACCAGCATCGCTAGCGTTGCTAGCCAAGGGCCCACGCGGCCCCGTGCTAGCCACCGTTACCATCATCGGTGGCGTGCTGCTGTACTGGTTCACGCTACCACGCTTGGCCCATCGGGCGTTTCGTCAAGGCAATATCGCCTCGGCCGCTCGGCGCTATCGTTGGCTAGCCGCGTCGTATCTGCCAGCCCGTCGGCGCGCGGCCTTGTTAAGTATCGGCGCGTGTTATGTCGCCGGCCAGGACTTCGAGCGCGCGGCCACCGCATTAAACAAGCTCGACGAACGCACCCTGTCACCGTCGGAGACCGCCACCTTGCTCAACAACCGCGCCGCGCTCGAATTGGCCCGTGGCGGCGATACCACGCAAGCACTTGCCCTCGCCGAACGCGCTGGCGAACTACGCCCCGACGTCGCCGAAATCGCACACACGCGAGCGACCGCGCTGTTGGCGTTGGACCGCGTTGACGAAGCCATCGTGATACTCGAGAGTGGCCGTGGCAGCGTCGATAAACCGCGGTTTGAAGCTGAACGGTGCATGGAGTTAGCGCGGGCGTGGCATCGCAAGGGTCAACTCGACTATGCAATGGAGTATCGCAATCGCGCGGTGACACAGTGGCCCGAAATCACAATCCCTTCGGCGTTAGCGTGACGTCGTCGAAGCTGCGCAGCTTACCCCATCGATCTAATTGCCAACGATGTCAAACGGCAAACGCGTTTGCGCGGCGTTAGGCGCCACCAACAACGAAGCAGGCAGTAACTCAAAAAGTCGAACCAGCGCGCTTTGCTCGTTCACGCCGGCCGCACTTAGGCCAAGCAACGAACGCAATAACCCGCCGCTCGCCACCGGCAAATGCATCCACTGCACTTGTTCACTCAGGCTAAGCCCTGCTTTGCTGCGAGCCATCGCCATCGCAGCGGCAAGGCCACCTAATTCATCCACCAAGCCACGTTCTTTAGCTTGCAGCCCGGTCCACACATGACCACGTCCTACATCATCAACTTTGGTTTTGTCCAACGTCCGGCCTTTGCTCACCGCCGCCACAAACCGACCGTACATATAGCGCAGCTTGTCTAACAACACGGCGCGCTCGTCGGGGGTAAACGGCCGGAACCACGAATCCATTTCGGAACGATCACCGAAGTGGACGGACTCCACCGCAATACCAAGTTTGGCAAGCAAACCCGAGATTTCAAACTTGCCAAAGAAAATTCCGATCGAGCCCGTGATCGTCGTTGCTGACGCAAAAATATGATCACAGCCAGCCGCTACAAAATACCCGCCCGACGCCGCAAGATCGCCCATCGAGCAAATGATCGGCTTGACCCCACGGGTCGCAAATACTTCACGCGAGATCAACTCCGACGCCAAGGCGCTGCCACCAGGCGAGTCAATCCGCAGCACAATAGCTTTGATGCGATCGTCAAAACGAGCCGCCGCGATGGCGGTGCGGATGGTATCGCCACCTGCCATTTTGCGGCCCAACAGCGGCAGCGACTGCGAGTCACCGTCGATGATGTCGCCTTCGATGTGAATCACCGCAATTTGCGGGGCTTGCCAAAGATCTGCGGTCTCCGCTTGCGGCACACCTAAACCGATGCCCGCGCCAACCTCAGCAGCCACCAGTTCACTGATCTTTTCTGGCAATGCGACGGCGTCAACCAGCCGGGGCTCCTTGGCCAGATCACCGGCCGAATAGGGCCCCTTGTTGATCAGGTCCTGCACTGCCGCTCCACTAATATGCCGGCCCTCAGCGATCGCGGCAATCACGTGTTGGTGAATGCTGCCAAATAGTGCCTCGCGCATCGTGGTGGCCGCTTCGCTCCCACCAGTATTGGTGTACTGCTCGGGTGG
>JAGPDK010000041.1:0-12429 GCA_018057605.1 Kofleriaceae bacterium
GGGCCGATGCGCACTGCACGACGCAATGTGGATCTTGCGCTTCGATATCAAACGCTTGCTCGGGCGGCATATACTCATTGCGCAGCCCTTTGCCCGACGGTGCCCAGGTGGCGCCGCAATCGCGCGTTCGCCAAACCCCGCCGGAACTAACCGCGACCACCACGGTGCGTGCATCGCGTGGATCGACGCAGATCGAATGAATGCCGGCAAAATCGACACCGCCACCCATCCACTTTTTGCGCTCGGGTAGATTCCACAAAAACTCGCACAACTGCCACGACGCGCCGCGATCTTCGGAGCGAAACAAACCACCGGGCACCGTGCCAGCCCACAACGCACCGGGGGTATCGAGTGCCGGTGCCATCGACCAAATCAGCTGGGTGGCCCAAGGCACTTCTTTGCCGAAGTAGTTTTTCTCGATCAGGCCCTCGGGCTTGGGCGGATAGGCCGGCGTGGTAATTTCGATCCACGTTGCGCCGCGATCATCCGACCGATGCAACTTGACGCCAAAATGGCCGTGGTCGAGCGCTGCATACCAAGCGCCATCGCGTGGATCGACCATCGTCAACGAAACCCGCACGCCGCGAAAGTGCGGTGCACCGATGACATATCGAGTGCCATTGTACGTTGCTTCGAACAGACCTTTGCGCGTCGAGATCAGAAGTGGCTTCACGTTATCCCCCTGAAAGTGCCTGCATCACGTAGAGCGAACTGGTTGGCTTGATTTTATCGGATAGCGTAATGCGGTCGTCAATGGGCACACCATCGAGAAACACGATCATGTGTTCACGCAGCGCGCCGCGCTCATCGACCACATAACCACGCAGCTTTGGGAACTCGGTAAAAACTGCGTCGAGCGCTTCGGCCACCGTCGTGGCGTCCACCTCGCGGGTTGGACATTCAACTAACGCACGCAGATTCTCAGTAAACGATACGGTTGCCACCACCTCACCCTACCCCATGCCCACTGCGCACGTACTTGCGCAAGCGCGAGATCACTGAGTCCGGGACCGGAACCAGGCAAGGTCTCTAAGGCGATCATTTTGCGCCTAGCCAGGCGATCAGCTACCAGCCAAACATGTTACCAACTGGCCCGCGTAGCACACGGTGGCTGCGCTACCGAATTCACCGGAGACCAGCGATGAAAATCCACGAGTATCAAGGTAAAGAACTATTCCGCAAGTATGGCGTCGCAGTGCCTGTAGGCATTGCTGCGATGTCCGCGGCCGAAGCCATAGCCGCCATTCCCAAGGTGCAGCAATTAGCTGGCACCGAAGTGGTGGTAGTTAAGGCGCAAATCCACGCCGGTGGCCGTGGCAAAGGTGGCGGCGTCAAAGTTGCGAAAAACAAGGCTGACGCCGAAGCGGCTGTCACCAAGATTTTCGGCATGCAACTGGTCACCCCACAAACCGGGCCCGAAGGCAAAAAAGTTCAACGCTTGTTGGTTGAACAAGGCCTGGCGATCGACCACGAGTATTACCTCGGCATGTTGCTCGACCGCGCCACTGGCCGCGTCACCGTGATGGCGTCGACCGAAGGCGGCATGGATATCGAAGAGGTTGCCCACAGCAACCCTGAAAAGATTCTAAAATTCCCAATCAACCCAGCGGTTGGCTGGCAAGACTACCAATCGCGCGACCTGGCCAACGCGCTCGGCATCAAAGGCCCAGCAGCACGCGAGCTCGCCAAGATGATGGGCCCACTCACCAAATGTTATTGGGAGATGGACTGCTCGATGCTCGAAATCAACCCTTTGGTCACCACCAAAGACGGCAAGGTGTTGGCCCTCGACGCCAAGATCAACTTCGACGATAACGCGCTGTTTCGCCACCCTGAGCTGCAAGAGTGGTTCGACCCAAGCGAAGAAGCTGAGTCGGAACTCGAAGCCAAAAAATACGACTTATCGTTCATCGCGCTCGACGGCAACATTGGCTGCATGGTCAATGGCGCTGGCTTGGCCATGGGCACCATGGACATCATTAAATATTATGGCGGCGAACCAGCTAACTTCCTCGATGTTGGCGGCGGCGCTACCGCTGAAAAAGTCACGGCAGCGTTCAAGATCATTACGGCCGACCCTGCCGTCAAAGCCATCTTCGTCAACATCTTCGGCGGCATTATGAAATGCGACACCATCGCCGAAGGTGTCATCAAAGCCGTCAAAGACGTCGGCCTCAAGATGCCGTTGGTCGTTCGCCTCGAAGGCACCAACGTCGAACTCGGCAAAAAAATGCTCGCGGAAAGCGGGCTAAATATTATTGCAGCAACAGATATGGCCGATGGCGCTAAAAAAGCAGTCGCCGCAGTCGGAGGTTCAAAATGAGCGTTCTCGTCGGTAAATATACTCGTCTCATTGTCCAAGGCATGTCGGGCGCAGCAGGCGCGTTTCACGCCAAACAAATGGCGGAATACGGCACCAACCTGGTTGGCGGCGTAACCCCAGGCAAAGGCGGCACCAAGGTCGCCGGGCTCGAACAAATCCCGATGTTCGACTCGTGCGCTGAAGCTGTACACAAAGCTGGCGCCAACGCGACGGTCATTTATGTACCACCGCCGTTTGCCGCCGATGCAATTCTCGAAGCGGCCGCTGCTGGCATCAAGCTCATCATCACCATCACCGAGGGCATTCCAGCTCACGACATGATCAAAGTGAAGACCGTGCTGGCGATGGACTACCCAGATGTCATCACCGTTGGGCCAAACTGCCCAGGTGTGATCACGCCAGGCGAATGTAAAGTAGGCATTATGCCAGGCTACATTCACAAGCCAGGCACCGTCGGTGTGGTGTCGCGCTCGGGCACCCTGACGTACGAAGTTGTGCATCAACTATCGTCGCTGGGTCTGGGCCAATCGACCGCCATCGGTATCGGTGGCGACCCAGTCAAAGGCCTCGATCACATCGATTGCTTGAAGCTGTTTGCCGAAGATCCAAACACCACGGCGATCTTCATGATCGGCGAAATCGGCGGCGATTCAGAAGAACGCGCTGCGCAGTTCGCCAAAGAAAATATCAAAAAGCCAATGGCCGCGTTCATTGCTGGTCAAACTGCACCTCCTGGTAAACGCATGGGCCACGCCGGTGCGATTATCTCGGGCGGCAAAGGCGCAGCGTCGGATAAAATCGCAGCACTCAAAGAAGCCGGCATCGCCGTTGCTTCGACCACGGCCGAAATGGGCGTGACGCTGGCGAAGTTGCTCAAGTAGATCAGGGGCTTGCCCGCTCGCCCGCCCATCCGCGTGATAGCGAATGATGTAAAATCGACCACCGCAGTCCATCGCGACGCTACCCGCGACCGCGACGTGCCTCGATGAGCGGCGCTACCTGACTTCGTCCAAGACTTTAAGGCCAGCGGCAAGTAGCGCTGCAATCGCGGGGTGGGTAATCTTCTGCCGCATGGTAATTGCGTAGTAGCGTTCAGATACCGTTGTTAATTTTCCGAGTTCGATGACGTTGTATTGACGGACTACCTCTTTCGCGAGAGTTGTAGGCGCAGGGAAAACGCCGAGGCCTCGAGCCCCGAACAGCTTGAGCAATGCGCTATCGCCGAATTCTCCGCTGATACGGGGGACAACGCCCACGCGTTCGAACCAATGATTCAGTTCGCGACGAAGGGTCGAAGTTTCGAGTGGCAACAAGAACGGCGCGCCGGTCAACGAACTGGGAAACCCTTTCCGTAAAGGCCCAAACTTCGCTGCCCCAAAGAGCGAGACAGCCGTGTGACCCAGCAGCTGCGAGTGGGCTTTTACGCCGCTGCCCATTGGCACCTCCGAGTCAGCGATCACAACATCGAGAGCATAGGTCGAAAGATCGCCAAGCAACCGGTCGAGAGAGTTCTCCACGCAAACCAGCCGTGGTGCCCCTGCAATCATCATCAGCGGCGCTAGCAATTCTCGCACGACAAGTTTAGGAACGACGTCAGCAACGCCAACCACAATCCGACTGAGCTTGCCTTCTGGCCGCCCCGCCAACGTAGCGGTGAGGTCCGAGCCAAGCGAGAAAATCTCGTCGGCATAGCGAAAAGCAACGCGCCCAGCTTCGGTCAGCACCAAACGTTTGCCAAGCCGGTCAAACAGCGGCTGACTGAGCTGCTCTTCTAGCAACCGGAGCTGTGCACTGAGCGTTGGATGCGAGACATGCAGAGCTTTGCTTGCACGCGTAATTGTGCCTTCTCGGGCAATCGTCCAGAAGTAGAACAGATGATGGTAGTTGAGTCGCACCTCGCCTATGTAACATTACGTGACAGTAACTGTAGAATTTTCGTAAATTGCGACAGGTGGACAACGGTATTACGCTTCTAAGGAACAACCAACCAGCAGGCTTGCAACCAGGAGGCTCTCATGCAACTCGAAGTTCGATCTCGCGGAATGGAAGTAACCACAGCACTTACCGATTATTGCTCCAATCGCATCGCCACTCACCTCGGTCGATTTGCCAGTGAGGTCGAGACCGTGACCATTCGAATCGACGATCTCAATGGCCCGCGCGGCGGTATCGACAAACGAGTACAGATTCACGTCGTACTGCGCCGCGCCCCTGCAATTAACGTAGAAGTCGCAAAAACAGAAGTGTGGACTGCAATAGACAACGTTACATTACGGGTTGGTGCGTGCGTCGCCCGCAATCTCAAACGACGCAGTCAACTATATTTGCGGGAACGAGCATTGTGACGTGCCCACGCTGCAAAGTAAGTCTGCATCAGCGGTTTCGTGCCGGTGTGATCGTCGATGTTTGCCCCCAGTGCCAAGGTCTTTGGCTAGATGGTGGTGAACTCGACCAATTGCTTGCGCGCTTAATTGCCGACCTTGATGCGGATGCTGCCGACGATGAAGATGGCGTGACGCGCCCTCCGAATCGTCTCGCTCGAGCCTACCAGCGAGCCAACCCAGGCAGAAATCGGAGTGAGCCAGCCAAACACTACAAACACAAGGAGTCCCCATGAACAAGTTCATTGTTGCGACCGCTCTTGCGTTACTCTCAATGACATCAGTTGCATGTGCCCCAACCCCACTGCAAGTCGTTGGTCCTGGGGTAATGGCAGTTGACCCTTCGGTGAACCCAAGCTTTATGTGGGGAGGCCCCTTCCTCGACCCCATGTATGCAGGTCAGTGGGGCGGTGGCGTGTGGGCGCCAACGCCCGAACTTGGTCTTGGTATGTGGAGCCCACCGGGAATGGTGGTTGCCGGGGGCGGCGGTCTTGGCTGGGGCCCACCCGGTGGTTGGGTGGCACCTCAACGCAACTTGATCCCTCTACAACGACGCAATGGGTTTGGGCCCGTGGTGCGTGACCATAGTTGGGGCGTTGGCGGAGGCCAGCCTCGTATGACGAGTCCGCCTGCATGGCGTGGCGGTTCGTCCATGGCGCCAACGCGTTCTTGGGGCGGTGGCGGCTTTGGTCGAGTAAGGGATCACCGTCGGTGACCTGAGTGTTGTCGCGTGCGCCAATCGACTGCGATCGGTATCGGTGGTGACTCGGTCAAAGGCCTCGATCCTATCGATTGCTTGAAGCGGCCAAGCCCGCGACATTCAGCTGCAACGCGTCACGCGCACGTTGAGATCGGCCGCAGCAATTGCGGTGGTTGCGCCTGCGTGCGATCGTGGTTTCATGAAACGACGCACGTTGCTCACGCTACCCGCACTTAGTGCCCTCCTGGCTTCGGCCAGCGTGATGGCGCAGCCCAGTGCGCGGCCCAACACACCTAAGCCTGGTGTGCCTCACGCCATCACCGACATCACGCAGCCGACGATTAGTCCGGTGGCGGCAGCCATGATCCCCGACGGCGGATTTTGGTTTGCTGGACTCACGTCGTACAACTCCGGCGACGGCGACGCCGAAATGTACATTTATCAACTCAGCAAAACCGGCGTCAAAGCCGTGTTCAGCGAACCCCACAATCGGTCATGGGCCAGTGGTTGGCAGGACCCGCACACGTTTGTGGTTACCGATATCGCTGACAAAACCGGGGCTATCGTCGTCCGCACGTTTCGCGATGGCGTGTTGAGCAAAACCCAAAGCGTGCCGGCATCCGCATGGCAACTCACAGCTGATATCAAGCCGCCGGATATGCCCGATTTGCGCTTCACTCGTGATGCGCTGTGGCTCGAAAGCTGCGTTGCATTCAAAACCAACGATCCCGAACGCTGTAGCAAAACCGCTGCCGTAAAAATCGCTGGCGATGGGATTACGAGTGCCAAGGCTGCACCGGCCAAAGCCCGCAGGGGCGCCATGCGGGTGACGCCACCGACGGTGAAAGCCGCCGCCACGCCGACGGTGAAACTGCGTACCGTCGAAATCAATGGCACCAAAGTTCGTGGCCTTGCTTGCACCGACAAGGCCAGTAACAATGGCGCTACGGTCACGTGGCCAACTTCGGCCACAATCAACTGGGAATTTGCGCCACGCCCCAAAAAAATCACCTGGCATAGCGTGGTGCCGCCGGTGTACTCGGTCACGGGCACAGCAACCAATCCGATTGGCGAGCGCAGCACAAGCACGCGAACGTTTCGCGGCTGTGCAGGCGAACCAATGGACGACTTTCGCTGGATCACCAAGGGCGTCTGGGCCGAAGCTGTGGTACATGCGTTTCCGCACGGACCGGTGAGCCACACCACCTGGCATATCTTCGCCGGGGCCGAACCAATTGCGGTGTTACTGGCGTCCGACGCGTCGTTTTTCCCGGCGCCGCTGTAGCCACGCCGATTCGCGCATGGCCGCGACCAGGCGTGGTTTTTCCGTCGACAAACAGCAGCAATGTCGCTATGTATCGGGCACTACCGTGACGAAAAACCAACCTTGGTGGCGTGAGCCTACTCGTGGCCAGTGGGCAGCTTTTGCAGCGGCCTATTTTGCTTGGACCCTCGATTCTTTCGACTTCAACGTCTACTCGATGGAAGCCGTAAAGATCGGCAAAGAGTTCGGCGTGTCGACGACGTCGACCATGTGGGTCATCTCGCTCACGTTGCTTACGCGGCTCATCGGCGGCATCGTTGCCGGCACGTTGGGCGACAAATACGGCCGCAAATTACCTTTGCTCATCGCAATTGTTTGGATTGCGGTATGCGACGGCGCGATTGCCTTAGCGCCAAATTTCACGTGGGTCATCGTGTTACGCGCCCTGTTCGGATTCGGCATGGGCGCCGTTTGGGTCAGCAGCGCAACGATGGCCATGGAAAATTGGCCGGTGCGTAGTCGCGGTATTGCGTCGGGCATTTTACAAGGCGGCTGGGCTGTCGGATTTTTCCTAGCGGCCTTGGTCGCGTCCCACATTTCCGAGTTGTGGGGTTGGCGCGCGGTATTCGTTGCGTCCGCAGCGCCTGGTCTGCTGGCAATACCTATTCACTTTTTCGTACCTGATAGCAGCAACCATGTCGCGCAAAAAGCCGCAGGTGTTGCCCCGGTTTCTTGGGGCGAATTGCTAAGCGACAAAGTTGTTGTGCGAAATTTGGTGTGGGGCGTTTTTGTGATGGCGTTTGGATTTTGTGAATATTACGGTTTCACCCAACTGTATCCAAAACTTGCGATGGTGCTGGTTGGCGAATACTCGTTGTACGTCTATTTGTTTTCGGCCGGCATGCTAGTCGGCGCGCCGTTTTTCGGGTGGGTGGCCGCAACCCGTGGACCAGGTACGGCAATCATCGGCGCATCGCTAGGCGCGTTAGTCGCTGCGCCATTTTGCTTAGGCATATTTCCGACACCTGCGTCTGCATTGGTGCTCGGGATTGGGGCCGTGTTTGTCGGTGCCTGCGGCGGCGGCGTGGCCGGCGTAACGCCAGCGCTACTTACCGCAACCTATCCGCAAGCCATCCGCGCCCGCGCGATGGGCACGGTCTACAACGTCGGCGCTTTTGCTTCAGCTGGCGTGTCGCCACTGATTGCGTGGATGAATGATAAACAAGGATTTGAATTAGGCCAAGCTATGGGCGTGGTTGCGGGCAGCGCATTGGTCCTGCTCATGTTCTCGATGGCATTTCGACCCAAGCTTGTCGTCGCGTAAGCGCGCCATCGGCCATGCTGACTCACGCCATGCGATCTTGCATGTCGGATCGGGGTTGTAGTTGTGTCGACATGCTGTTCATGCCGTGACCGAGTTGTGACCCACCGATCGCGCGTGGCCAACTAGGGTGCCGGCATGGACGCCCAAACGTTGCTTAGTGAACTTGAACCGCTGGCCGGCTCACTGTTTAACCGCCACATGACGGCAACCAAAGAATGGTTCCCACACGAACTGGTGCCGTACGATCGCGCTCGCAAGTTTGCCATGGGCGAAACCTGGGATGCCGCCGACACCAACTGCGGTGGCGCGGTACTCAGCGATGCCGTGCGCAGTGCGCTGTTTGTGAATCTGCTCACCGAAGATAATTTGCCGTACTACTTCCGCGACGTTGAACGCATGTTCGGCATAGACAGTGCGTGGGGCGCGTGGGCCAAATGGTGGACCGCTGAAGAAGGTCGGCATTCGATCGTCATGCGCGACTACATGACGGTGACTCGTTGTCTCGATCTGCGCGAGCTAGAGCGGGCGCGCATGCTCCAAGTCTCCGGTGGCGAAGCGCCGGCGCCACTCGGGCCGTTCGACGGCATGGTGTATGTGTGTTTACAAGAACTGGCAACTCGCATCAGTCATCGCAACACCGGTAAGCTCATCGGTGATCCGGTCGCTAACGAAATCATGACCCGAGTCGCCTTCGACGAGAACTTGCACTACTTGTTCTACCGCGACATGACAACCGCAGCGCTTGCGCTCGATCCATCCACCATGGTGATCGCCATGCGCGACGTGGTGTGTAACTTTGCCATGCCGGGCATTGGCATCCCAGGTTTTACCCAACACGCGGCGGCGATTGCCCGCGCTGGCATCTACAACTTGCAAATTCACCTCGACGAAATCTTGTTACCGATCGTGGTCAAGCACTGGAAGCTCGACGAAATTGCCGGGCTGTCCGACGAGGCGCAACGCGCCCGCGACGAAATCCGCGCGTACATCGCACGCTTGCAACGCGTAATCGGCAAGCTCGCGGCCCGGCATGCGCAACTCGATGCGGCATCCGCGGTGGGTCTGTTGCCAGCGGCGTAGCTTGGCTTTCACTGGTGAGGTGCAAAACTAATTGGCACCGACACATGCAGCTCGCCGGTAGTCAGCGACGGGAATTGCACTGACTGAATCGTGCGCACCACGCACGCGGTGACCTCTTTGTCGAAGCCAGTGGCGTTGGCTGACGTGACCTTGCCAGCCATCGTGACCACGTACGTTGCAGTGATGCTGCCGGCCAGCTTTGGTTTTTGCAGCAGTTGTTTTTCGTAGCAGTACTGAATCTGTTGAAGTTACGTTTCATATAGCGACGCACAATGGCTTTCTCGAGGGCGCCGTTAACCGTGATGGTGCCGATCTTGACCGCGGGCCGCAGGTTTGCGTAACCAGTTCGCGAACCGTCATTGGAGTAGCGGCCTCCCCCGTGGCTCCAATTGCCGCCATCAAGCGGGCCGCCCAACGTTGTGTCAACGCTGGCAACTTGCACGTGGTGCGCACCCGCGGCGGCGATGGCGGTGAGCGCGTCAATCCATCGTTGCAACGTGATCGTCGGTGAAAAATCAAGCTGCACTCGCCCCGCTGGTACGGTCGCGATCGCAACACGCAGCGCAGCGCTAAGCTCGGCCCGATCAAACGCAGCTTGATGCGCAGCGCGCAGGGTCGGCGGCGTTTGCGCATCCAGGACATTAATCGCGAACGAATCATCGTCGAGTACGACGAAGATATGTACCGGCAGTGGCGAAACCGCCGGTGGTCCAAAGGTGAACTGCATGGCCGCAGGTGCCGCGCCATTGCCAGCGCTACCGGCGCTACCAGCGTCGGGATCTCGGCCAACGGCGGCGACCGCAATCGCCGTGCGTTTAGGCCGCAGTTGCGTGAGTACATCGACAACATGGTTCGCGCCGACGCTGGCGTCAGCGAGTATCAGCGTATCGAACGGCGCCGCCGCCACTTCAAACGTAGCGAAAGCGAGCGCAGGTGGCACCGGAGCGGGCATGATCAGATCCGTAACAGGCAAGCCGGCGTCGGTTTGCGGTTGTGCAGGCGCCGTGGCGCCAACCGCTGCCGACGGGGCAAATAGTTGGGCCCGCAACGCCGCTGCCTGATCGCGTGGCAACACCTGATACGGCGACAGCCCGTGGGAAATCCGGCCCAGACTTAACGCACCGCTCAAATCGACAAACACCAATGCCTCGGCGCCCTGCACATTGCGCTGCGCCGACGCTTCGACCCGCGCTAGCGTTACCGGCAACACACCAGCCGGTAGGCCGTCGTCGCTACGCGGTGTGGTCACCGATGGTTGCATGCTGAGGGATGGGGTCGCTGGCGAAGGCCGTGCCGAGGTAGACTCCGCTCGGTCGCTGCAACTTGGCACCAACGTCAGCCCTGCGCTCAACAGTACGGCAGCCAACCTCAACTGGCGATTCATGCTGGCACCGTAACATGGTGGACCGCCGCTACTGCAGGCAACGCACTGGTACCCGTCGTTCGTCACATTTCGCACCTCCGCAAGGCCCTGGAAAAGTTCAACATCTAGCCTCGGTGCGGTAGCGGTTGTTCTGCGCCCACATTTCGTATAGGGTCCGGCCACTTTCAACCAATTCACCTACGACTACGGAGATTCCCATGGCCATCGAACGCACCTTTTCTATCATCAAGCCTGACGCTGTCGCCAAGAACAACATCGGTGGCGTGACCGCCAAACTTGAAGCCGCTGGCCTCCGCATTCTGGCCTCCAAGATGGTTCGCTTGACCACCGCTCAAGCCCAAGCATTTTACGGCGTGCACAAAGAGCGCCCATTTTACGGCGACCTCGTCAAGTTCATGACCGAAGGTCCAGTGGTGGTGCAAGTGCTCGAAGGCGAAAACGCCGTTGCCAAAAACCGCGAAGTTATGGGCGCCACCAACCCTGCCAACGCAGCCGAAGGCACGATTCGCAAAGAATTCGCAGCCAACATCGAACGCAACGCGGTACACGGCAGCGATGCGCCAGAAGCCGCCAAAGAAGAAATCGCATTTTTCTTCTCGACCGCAGAACTCGCTTCGCTCGCTCGCTAAGCTTTACCGCAGCGCGACTGACCGTCAGATGCTCAGCATGGACTTGCTGGGCATTTTACGTTTTCGGGCCAATCTTACATCAGGTAATTACGCGACGGTTGCCGCGGGCACCGCCGGCAAATTGCGGGCGCGATGTAACTGCCACATCGTGAGCACGCATCCGACAGACAAGATCACGGCACCTGCCAATGCAACCAGCACCCCGCGCGGTTGACCTGGCTCCACAACGCGGAAAAATCCAATGAGCCCGGCCGCAACTCCTGCGCCAACCGCGCCAAAGCGGGCAACTTGAAATGGGCTATGCCCGTGCCAGGTCGCTGCGCGACGCAGCAATTCAGCAACCACCACCAGGCCCGGCCCGATCAAGCGTTCAAGCCCGCGGCTTTCTGCAAACACGAAGACGCCGGCCAAATAGAGCAAGACCAAGCCAAGTGCTGCGATGATGCGCGCGAGGCCCACCGCAATTTTGATGTGCCGCGACTGTAACAACGCTAACATCCCAGCAAACGCTGCGAGTTGCATCGGCACCAACACGATCATTGTAATAGACATACCGCCATGGCGGTCGCCGTACGAACAGTCATCCAGCCCTCCATGATGCCCTCCCTGCATTGGAGGCAACGTTAAAAACACACTTGCTGCAAGTATCATGGCACCCCAACCCGCGATGAGTTCAGGCCGTTGCCACAGGATTCGCAATGCTCGCATAGCGCCACGATAGCAGACAATAGTGACCTTGCTCCGCCAATTTTGCCCCGGCCCTGGGCCCGCTGTAGACATGGCCGGCGAGTCGACTGCAACGCAGGGGCAGCGGTTGTGCGAGATCGGCAATTGCTCGCAACGATCAAAAGCAGTGATACTCCGCCGCATGAGTTTCACCAACGAATTGAGCGAACTAGTTGCCGAGACTGTCAGCCGGCTAACCGGCATCAGCAAAAAACGCATGTTTGGTTGCGATGCATTTTTTCGCTCCGGCCAGATCTTTGCCTTGATCTGGAAAACCGGCCGCATTGGCGTCCGGTTGCCGGACAATTCAATTTACAATGCCCTCATGGCAAGTGAAGGCGCGGAGCCTTGGCAGGTCTACGACAAGCCCAGCGCCAAGCCAATGAAACACTGGGTGTTGGTACCCGAAGCCTTTCACGACGACACCCTTGAACTCGCCAGTTGGCTTGGCCAGGCTTACACCCTGGCGGCAGCGACCAACACTGTGGTCATGGCCAAAAAGCCAGTGGCCAAAAAGCCAGTGGCCAAAAAGCCAGTGGCCAAAAAGCCAGTGGCCAAAAAGCCAGTGGCCAAAAAGCCAGTGGCCAAAAAGCCAGTGGCCAAAAAGCCGGTGGCCAA
>JAGPDK010000041.1:12529-18621 GCA_018057605.1 Kofleriaceae bacterium
TGGCCAAAAAGCCAGTGGCCAAAAAGCCAGTGGCCAAAAAGCCAGTGGCCAAAAAGCCAGTGGCCAAAAAGCCAGTGGCCAAAAAGCCAGTGGCCAAAAAGCCAGTGGCCAAAAAGCCGGTGGCCAAAAAGCCAGTGGCCAAAAAATAGCACCTGACAAGTCGCGGTTTGCCGTCGCGCGAGTAACCCGCGGCAACGTAATTTTCGGCGATGTGTGGTCGAAAGCGCGTATGTTTCCGATGGTGAAACTCGGTGTCCGTCGTTGGTTGGCCGTCGTCCGAGGTCCGAGTACGAAACCAAGCGTGCTTAGGCTTGCGTGCGGTGTTCGTTACGTGCCCGGCATGGGGGCAACGCCGGGCAATGTCCCGCGCTAATCAATAACACTGTGCGCGAACACTCGGCTCAAACCGCAAGAATTCATGGTTGGCTCGCGCGATAACTGTTGCTGCTGATTTTTTTGCATCCGGCGCATGCATCGCAGCAAACGCGGCAAAGCTAGGAGCTGGTGCCTCGGCGTCGACGCCAACACAGATCGCCTCCGACGGCCCAACCCCGGCAGCGAGTAACCACAGATAATCTGCAAAATCCACCGCGACAACGCCGAGCTCACCCTGTGAGCCGAAGAATACAATCGGTTGCTGCAACAACCCAGCATCTGAATGCACCAACCAGCAGGCGGCAGTCCCCCCGCTTCGGTCATGACCAAACACACGATACTCGGCACCGGTCAACGTTGAGTTGCCGGTCCAGGCTTTGATCCACGCTTTGGTTTTCGCTGCAGTTTGCAGGGCCGGCAAAGGCAAAAAATCGATGCCTTGCCCCTCGGCGTACGCAAACGGCAGTTGATGCAGCGCCTGCATCAGCGGTGGCAACACACACGAAAAACTCATGGGCGAGGCATACCGTACAATGGGGGTCGCATTACGTGGCGCGCTTTGATTTCACCGCGGTTTTCCCTGCGGTTTTCGCGGCGGTTTTCGATGCTACTTTTTTCGCTGGTTTCGCAGCTGTCAATGCCGCTGGTTTGGCCTTGGGTGCCGGCGCCGCTGTGCCATCGGATGCCGACGCGTTGCTTGGATCTTTGACCACCGCAAGCACCGCATCAACGTGACCCTTGATGCTGACCTTGGCGAAGTGCTTAATCACCACGCCGTTGCCATCAATGACCACGGTTGAGCGAATGATGCCCATCATTTTCTTGCCGTACATCGACTTCTCGCCCCACGCATCGTACGCTTCGAGCATTTTGCCATCGGGGTCAGACAACAACGGAAAGCTCAGCTGATACTTGTCGCGAAACTTACAGTGCGAAGCAATCGAGTCTTTGCTGACGCCGACTACCGCTGCACCTAATTTTTTCAACGCTGGCACCGCGTCGCGAAACTCTTGGGCTTCGATCGTACAGCCCGGCGTGTTGTCACGTGGGTAAAAATACACCACCAAGGTTTTGCCTGCGAAATCAGCTAAGCCAACTGTGGTGCCATCGGACGATGCCAAGGCGAACCCCGGCGCTTTTTTGCCTGCTTTGATCATTCCGATTTTCGTAGCACAGCTCTGTGGTTTTACGCCGTGGTCGAGCGCCGCATTTTTTTTGCTACGCCGCAGCAACGAGCGCTTAGCATCGAGGCCCCACAGCTGGACCGGCCACGGCCCAAAATGGTCACTGGCCGATCGTTGGCAACCTGTGATACCAACAAGCTGCATGAACACCGTTGCGATTACCGTAGCGCTAGCGCTGGCGCTGGCTGGATGCCATCACAGCCCGCCAACGGTGTGGCCCAAAAGCGCGGGCAATGTCGCAGTACCAGATTGGAAAGATGACGGTGGCCAAAGCTTGGAACCGCAGTCATCCATTGCCTCTGACCTTGAAGCATCCGATGACGCAACCGCGCTTGCTGCGAAGCCTGCAGTCGCGCCGCCCAACGGCTCCGCTCCTGGGCCCGCCAGCCCGGCCGCGCCGCCCAACGGCACCGGCGAAGTAATTCTCAATGACGACATCATCATTGAAGAGCCGTACTAAGGCATCGCCATCGAGCACCGAAAACCCGTGAAACCATAGTACGATACGGGCGATTGAATCGGCACGGACGTTACACGTCAAACCCTCGAAGGACGCGCATATGAAGACAACCCACAAAACTGTTGCTCGCTTGGTTGCCTTGGCTGGGCTCGCCGTAGGGCTGGTTGGCGCAACACCGCTGGCCATGGCGGATGAAACCGTGGAAGGCGTCTACGAAGTCCGGTTTGAAGAAGTTGCCAACAACTGCACCAATGTCGGCATGGCGCTCGGCCGTGGCCAACTCAAGGTAGAAAAAAAGAAAAACAATATCAGCGTTGATATTGAGCGCATTCCGGTGATGAACGGCGTGCCCGGCAAGAACGGCAAGCTACGCGCATCCTCCAAGCTGGGCGCCACTTCAATCGCGGGCCTCGATGGCAAGTTCTCGGTCGCCGGTGCCATCACCGGCGGCGCGTTATCTTTGGTGTTCGTGGCCGAGTATTACGTCAAAGATAAATCGCTTTGCACCCAAAGCTGGAATGTATCGGGCGCTCGGAAATAGCGAGTCCGGCGCTATGGTTTGACGATGTGAAACACCTGCGCTAACGGCGCGCCGGCGGCACGTACTTCAAACACTAAACGCGCGGTGGCCGGCACAGCACAAGATTTACTCGACGGCGAATACACGACAATCCAATCGGCAGCCTCGGGAATATTCACCATCGGCGCCCACAAATCGCCGCGAAACCACGCTAGATGCACGGGCTCAATGCAATCGCGATAGACCCGTGCATTGGGGCCAGCGTGGGTATTTACGTAATGCACTGCGCGGTCAACGCCTTCGCCCCACCACGCAGTTTCAAACCAATCATGCGCCGCAACATGTTGCGGCCCACCCACGTGTTCGCCGAAATAATCAAGATAGTAGGGATGGATGCGTAGGCAGACCAGCGCAAGATAGCCAGCCATCACCGTCGCCAATGCAAACGTCGCCAACCGCCAACGCGGCTGCAACCACTGGCCCAAAGCATCGACTCCGACGGCGGCAAAGCCAAGCAACGCCAAAATACACGGCATCACGTAACGCACACCATCTTGGCGTACCGGCGACGCCATCACGCCAAGCGGGATGAGCAACCAGGCCACCAAGATCAGCCCAGCCCGACGACGAATGATGTCGGCACTCGCAGCCGCCGCTGGGGTTCCGTTAGCTAGCGTTGCTCGACGTTGCCAACAACGCAGTCGCACGCCAGCGCCAAGCAGTGTTGCAAGCAAGAGCCCCAACGGCATCGTGACCAACAAATACACAACAAAATACATGGGCGATGGCGTGTTGGTAAACGTGCCCAAAAACGGTTCGATGGAATGTGGCTTCTTGAGTTTGTTCCAAGATTCGGCCAATTGTGAAAATGGTCCACTCCAAAGCCGTGGCCACACAACGACCAAAGTGATCAGCGCGACCACCGGCAAGATCGTCGCGCCCCATACCAACACCGATTTGCGCAGCGCCGGCGGAGCACCAAGCACCAAGATGGTGCCCATCAGCGGCCCCAGAAATACGTTGACGAAGCGCGACGCGATCGCCAAGCCTAACACCAACCCAAGCACCAACAGACGCTGCCGCAACAGCCGCGCCGCTGCGTGCGGCTGATCGGGCAGATGATCAAACGCGGTCACGCTTAACAAAAGCCCCAGCGTCCACCACAACAGCGTCGGAGCTTCGTGGCCCACCACTTTGCCGTGCGCGATCAAAGTGGGCGTAAGCGCTGCGAATACGCCAGCCGCAACGCCGACCTGCCAACGAAACAACCGTGCCAACAACGGCACCAACAAGACGCAACTCACCGCAACCAACAACGCCGCCATCGCCCGGGCTGGGCCATAGCCATCGGCGAACTGCGCGCCAATGCCCATGAGATATTTCATCATCGGTGGGTGTTCATAATTTGCCTGCCACGCCGCGTGCCGAAAATCTAAACTCACTACATTCGTAATGTAGTTGCGGCCCGCGGCCCAGTTGGCATCTTCATCCCAGGTTTGGCCGGCTGCGCCTGCATCGTATAAACGCACAGCAAGCGCTACGGCAAAAACTGCAGCCAGGCTCAGCCCTTGTCGCCGCGTTACTCGGCGCAATCGTCGACGCGCCGCGAACAGCGTCGCAGCGATGATTACCGACAGCAGGCTCACTGCAATAACACCGTCGAAATATGCAGTGCCAGCGTGGGTAAAACGCGCGGTGGCCGGTGGCTGCGGCGACAACGATGAAGCCGGCAGATATTCCATATCGCCACGGCGACCCGGTGGACTCCACAACAACCGCGCGCCTGGTGCGGCGACCAAGCGCAATGCGGTTGCACCCGGTGGTAAAATCACCCGATCTTTACCGGCATTGTTGCCGCTAATCACATGCGTACCGACGGTCAGCCGAGCTGAACCAACCGATTCAAAACCCAACAGGTACGGCCCGCCCCGTGGCAAAAACACCGAGCCTTCGAGCGCCACCGTGCCAGCGGGATCCAACGGCAAGCTCGCACTGGGACGTAAGCGAGAGGTCGGCGGCGACACCACCACAGCGCGCAGGCTCAACAACGCCGCGATGATCAACAACGGCAGGGCCGGCCACCAGCGCAGCATGCGGTGTTGCAGCACCGGTGCCACCGTCGGTGCCACCGTCGACGACGGCACTATCGGGTCAGACCCGGACATTGAAATTGCCGGCTCTTTTTGGCCAAAAACGTGTAGTACTCGCCGCGCTCGCGCATGCCGGGAATGTGCATCGTAAGTTGTTCGTAGCCGCGAGCCAGCCAACTGCCTGCGCAGCCCAGCGGTGGCGCTTTGGCCGACGCAGAAATGCTGTAACAAGAAAACACAAACGTTGGATCGTATTGCATCAACAACGCGTCCGACGCCCATTTGGTATGCCCAGCGCGTGGGTTACTGCGTGGTTCTTCGTGGGCAACTCGCTCCGACACTAAGCCAAAGACATCGATCGCTCGCATCCGGCCCCAATAGGGTTGTGCGCCAGCGCCACCGACGATCGAAAAGTCAGTCGGTGCAAAACACGGCTGCATGGCTTTGCCAATCGCTGCGCGATCTTGGGTGTAGGTGATCAAAAAACGTGGTGTATCAATGCCGCGATCGTTGGGAAAATTGCCCCAGCGCAAGCTGCGTTGGGTCAGCGCGAGCTGCTGATACGAAAAGCCCACCGCGACGAGCACCACCAACGCCAACGCCGACCAACGCTCGCGGCGCAGTCGCAGAGGCAGCGGCGAGGCCAACGTGATCACATCGTGCAAGCCCAGCGTCACCAACACTGCAACCAGCAAAAACACCGGCATGATAAACCGATGCAGGCCCATAAAATCGCCGCCCACACTCGCTGCGTACACAATGTACACGCCACCGATCAAAAAACTCAGGCTAACGAATGTCCGACGCGGCCCAGCAAGGCGCACCGACGCAATGGTTGCAATGATGACAAACGGCGCGGCCCACATGAGCTGCACTTGTTTGGCCCACACGGCGATGTAGTACCAACCATTGTCCCACATGATTTTTGCAGCCGACGGAGTCACCCATGGCCCGTGGGCTTTTACGTAATACGTATTGGGAAACGGCCAGCCGTAATACCACCAGCGCCAGGCAAACCACGGTGCCCACAGCGCTAGCATCGCGGCCATCGCAGCGATTTCAGGTTTGCCCACAACCGCGAGCCAGCGCCGCACGCCGACCTTGCCGATAAAACGTGCAGCGCTCGGTGGCGACGAAGAATCGGTCGAAAAATCTGCCGCCTGAGCCGTCGTGCGCATCGCCCACAGCAAGCCGACCAATCGGTGCAGCCCGATGAGCGCAGCAATCAACAAACCTTCCGGTCGGGTCATCGCAGCGAGTGCCAACGCAACACCCATACGGATCCACGGGCGCATGCGCTGCGGCGACACTGCGCTGCCTTCGACATATGCGTCGATGGCAATCGCAAACAACATGGTGAATAACTGGGTTTCCAAACCACCCGAGGTCCAACATGCAAAACCGGCTGACGCGCCCAATAGAATTGCCGGCACACCAGCCCAGGCTGTGGCCCGGCACAGCAG
>JAGPDK010000042.1 GCA_018057605.1 Kofleriaceae bacterium
ACTCCCCTTCAAAAACGGTAGTGAGGCCAGACCCTTCTTCGAACTGTGGTCCGTCGTCTTGCATCGCCGTACAGCGTAGCACAGGGCCGCGCTTCGCGGCGTTCGCTCGTTCACTCCATTTTGAGGCCCCACCAAATTTTAGTTCAGGTAGCGCTCGTTAGTTTTCGCGGGTTTTTTACCGCCACCGCTACGCGGTACCAGGGACAAATGCGACCGCGATCGGCGGATTTGCCAACGGGTCCACAATACCCGTGGGTTGTGACGGCGCGATGTCAGCCAAAACGCCATACCGATCGCGCCTGCAAACGCTCCGCCTTCGACCCAAACCGTTTGCAACACGACGTACAACACCACCACGGCCAGCGTGCCGTAGACCATCTGTCGGCCGGTGATTTGAATTGCGCCAAACAACCGCATCGGTTGATTGAGATAGACCAAGCCAAACGCGATTTGCAGGGCAAAACCGACGGGGGCGACGCCCAATACACCACGGTTGCTGCCGATGACCAGCCCCACTAACGTACCTCCAACCGACCCCGCCAGTGCGGTAAACGCTACAAAGCGTAACATCCGCTTGGTGCCCCAAAACGATTCGAGCTGAGGCAGCGACAATAAAGTGAACGTCAACAAAACCAGCCAGATGATGTCGGGCTCAAGCAACGGCCCGGTGACCAACGTCCAGACCCGTCCCGATCGCCATACCGACGATCCGGTCGGCATTGTCCATTCTAAGATCGTAAAACGAGTGGCTTGACCGCACAGCAAAAACCCGACCGAACTCACCACCACGACTGCCAAAATAATCTTGGCTGCCCGTGTCAGCTTAAGATTGCCGAACGGCGATTGCGTTGGCGAATTGCGCACCGTCATAGCGCTCACCATAGCAGCGTCGGTGGCACGGCGGCCAATTTGAATGCAAAAAAGGCCCGCTTTGCGGCGAGCCTTTATACCCAACTTGGGTCGGTTGGGGTTTGAAGCAGAGCGCTTAGCGACCGGTGATCATCAACATCGCCGTACCCAAATTGGTGTACTTGTTCGGCGCTTGGATCTGCTTGTTGGCAAAGGTAGCCGATGGTCCAAGCGACGCTTGTTGCGCGTTTAACGCTGACACCGCTACTTGGTACAAGCCAGTGGCTGTGGCCAAACTGTAACCGGCACCTTGATTACAGTCGAACAAGGTTGGTGGGGTCACGGGCGTAGTGTCGAGCGAAATGCTCGCGACTTCGGGCGCTTGGGCGCAGGTCAGTGCGCCGGCATTGCCTTGCAGCGACCACGCCAAAAAGTAGTAGCCCTTATCGGTGTGGATGTCGAACGTGACATCTTTGTCTGTGTTGGTCAGGTCAACGTAGGCCGGCACCGATTGTGCGTAGAGGGTGGCGCCGGATTGGTCGACGATTTCGGTCCAAACATCGTAGGCACCTGGCACCAAAAACGCGGTAATGCCCTGTCCTGCGGCGCAGTTGAACAAGTCAATTTTGTCTTGCGAGTTGTCATTGATCGGCAACGCGTGCGGATGCGAGATCACGCGGGCGGTATTAAAACCAGCTGGACATGCGCCTGCAACGTTGTTGGTTTTGATGTTCCACTTGGCGCCGATGTTCGCGCCTTGTTCAATAGCGCATGTCGCCGAACAACCATCGTTGCTCATCGTGTTGCCGTCATCGCACGCCTCAGTTGCGGATTTGATGTTGTCACCACACGCACCTTGTTCGACGGTGCAAACCGAAGAACAACCGTCACCGGAGTTCAAGTTGCCGTCGTCGCAGGTTTCGGATCCGGTGGCTACACCGTCGCCGCAAACATCTTCATTGTCCGAGACAATGATGCAGCCAGCAACTGGCACAAGACCAGCAAAAACAAGTGCGCTCAATAGTACGTTCTTCATCGCTGCCCCTCGATACAATTTCAGTTCGACGCGATCCGACATGAATCGCGGTTACAGTATCGCTACAACGGTATCCGATCGCAACAGCACAGCCGGCAACAAAAACGGCCGGCCAGCGCCGACCGTGACGTAAGTAACATCTAGCGCCAAGCGCCTACGAGTCCTGACTATTGGCCGGAAATAAGGATCATGGCGGTGCCCAAGTTGGTGACTTGGTTTGGCAATTTGATCTGCTTATTAGCAAACGTGCTCGATTCGCCGAGCGACTCTTGGGCGGAATTCAACGCCGACGCGGCAACTTGATACAGGCCGGCTGGGTACGCTTGCGAGTAGCCGGCTTGCTGTTCGCAATCAAACAATGTTGCAGGGGTTGCCGGCGTAGTGTCGAGCGAGATCGACGCCAGGGTCGGCACTTGCGAGCACGCCAAGGCTGCACCGCTGGCTTGGCCAGACAATGCCCAGTTCATGAAGAAGTAGCCTTTGTCGGTGTGAATGTCGAAACTGACATCTTTGTCCGTGCTGCGCAGGTCGACGTAGACTGGGACCGATTGCGCGTACAGGGCCGCACCACTTTGGTCAACGATTTCGACCCAGACGTCATACTCATCGGCTGGCAGTGGTGCCGTAATGCCACTACGGTCTTCGCAGTTGAACAAATCGATCTTATCGCCGGAAGTGTCGGTGGCAAGACGTTGGTGCGGGTGAGCGATCACGCGCGCAGTGTTGAAGCCGGGCACACATGCGACGTTTTGGTTGTTGGCCTTGATCGACCACGCAGCGCCAATCGTGCGATTGGTCTCATCAACAATAACGCAACCGACGGCTTGGCTTAGTGTTGCGACGAGAAGGGATCCTAAGAGGTATTTGTTCATATTTTTCTCCGCCTGGGTTGGAAGCACTGGTCCGACGACCGAGTGGTCATCGCATTCAATGCCGTAACCTAATACAAGATTGGGACCAACCCCAACAACACGTGAAATCAGTCGTTTACAACTACTGGCAAATTACAGGTTGGCCATTGGAAGCATCGATCTGTATCACTAACACCACAGCGCCCAACAACACCACTTCGCCCGGCTTGATGTCGCGCACCAGCGGCGCAGGTCCGGTGTAGGTTGCCGGCGATGCTGGGCCGCTCTCACAATTAGGCGTAACTGTTAGCTTTGCGCTGCCTTCGGGAACCACAAATCGGGTAATCGCGTGAGTGTCATCGCATGGCCAGGCTTGGCTGTCGATAACCCCACCTACATCCCACGACAATACTATTTCGGTAACCCCACCGGCGCTGCACTGCAGCAGATCCCCTTTTTGGTCCCGCAACCGCCAGGATAACTCCACCGAGCCACCACTGCCATCACGCGCGCTGTCGCAACTCACAAGCGATGCCAGCGCCGCGAGCGCCGCCAAGCTAGAGATTCGCCAACGCACGGCCTAAGTATGGCACAGGCCGGTCATTTGACCCACTTGTTACCGCCGTGTTATCGCAGCGTTAATGATGACAAGCATTGCGGCGGGCAGTGGAGCTAAGATGGACATCGCAACGTTGTTCGGCCACGCCCATTGGAGCGTGAAGGCCGTGATGTTGACGCTGGTGATCATGTTCTTTGTGGGTATCTACATCATCATTTTCAAAACTATGTATCTGCGGCGCGCAGCGAGCGAAACCGCACAGTTCAACGAAGCGTTTTGGCGCTCGCGCGATATTGAACAAATCTATAAAACCGCACAGCAACTCAAAAACAGCCCGATCTCCTCGATGTTTGTGGCCGGGTACACCGAACTGGCCAAGCTGTCCTCCGACGACAACCTGCGCGAAGATCGCGAAGGTAACTTGGCCAACATTGAGCGGGCGCTACGTAAAGCCCAAACCACCGAAACCACCAAGCTCGAATCTATGGTGCCGTTTTTGGCAACCACCGGTTCTTCGGCGCCGTTTGTTGGGCTGTTAGGCACCGTTGTTGGCATCATGTTGGCGTTTCAAGAGATCGCAGGCAAAGGCAGCGCCGGGCTAGACGTAGTTGGCCCGCATATTGCCGAAGCACTTTTTGCGACCGCCATCGGACTTGTAGCGGCAATCCCTGCAGTCATGGCGTACAACTTCTTCATGCGCCGAATCAAAGTGCAGCGCGCCGAGATGGAAATGTTCGAACAAGACTATCTCAATATTATTAAACGTCACTTCCTTCGCTAGGAGATTCCCATGTCAATGCGAAGCGGCGGCGACGACCTCAACTCAGAAATCAACGTGACGCCCATGGTCGACATCATGTTGGTGTTGTTGATCATTTTTATGATCACGGCGCCGATGATGAACAATGGCGTCGAAATCAATTTACCCAAAGTGAGCACTGCGAAAATCGAAGACCCGCAAGGCAAGCTCACGCTGGTGATCAGCAAAACCCAACAAGTGTACATCGGCAAAACCCAAGTGAGCTGGAAAGACTTGGGCGCCAAACTCGCGGCCAATGAGCGCGTCAAAGCGGAAAAAGAACTGTACATCGACGCTGATGCCGCCCTGCCCTACGGCGTCGTCGTAACCGCGATGGCCGTGGCCAAAAATGCGGGGGTCGAAAAAGTCATGATGGTTACCGAGCCGGCCGGTAAAGATGCCGACCTGGGCCTCGATCTATTGGACCAAACGGCGGGCCCCGTGCCGGTTACGGCACCTACGCCGCCTGGAGCCACGCCATGAGTTTCCGCGATGGTGAATTGCAAGGTATTGCCGCCGGCGGCAGCTTGCTCATCATGGCGGCGATGATCGTGCCGACGCTGGTGTGGGCTGGCAGCACCGCGGTTGCCGACGACGGCCCTAACCTGACCGAGATGGAAGCGATTGAAGCAACGTTGGCCTACAAAAAGCCCAACGCGCCTAAACAACCGCAAAAACAATTCCAAGCACCGCCGCCGGAAGACAAACCGCAGGGCTTATCGCTCGACGATCAAAAAAAGCCTGACGACAAGAAACCCGACGACAACAAGCCCAAGACCACGGAACCAACGCCGGACGATTATAGCAAGTATAAACGTACCGGCGACGATCTGCCGGTTGGCAAGCCCACCGACGAAGATGTCGGCGCGTTTGATGGAGATGAGCACGGCTTTGCCGATGTCAGCAAAGGCGACCCGTACTTTCAAAAGCTGGTTGGCGATCTATTAGCAGGCTGGGAATATCCGGAGATTCTCGCCGACGGTGGCGTGCCGGTGGGCTGCCTGCATATTGATGCCGCTGGCAAAATCGTTGAAACCAAGTTCAAAGAAAAGAGCGGTTCCAGCGAACTCGACGATTCAGTCGATCGCGCATTGGCCAGCGTAAAAAAAGCCCGCAACGAAACCCCCATTCCGGTACCGACTCATCTGCTGCGCCAAGCCACCACGCAATGGGTGTGCTTCAAATTCAAAGTCAAAAAGTAGCCATGCCAAATCAAAAATACCATCGCAAAGCTATCCACTGCCTGTGCGTTGCATTGGCCTACGTTGTTGTCGTTAGCCTAAGCGCGGCACGCACCGCGCATGCCGACGACGGCGTGGTCATTGATGTCAGCGGCGCAAAACGTGGCGCCTATCCCTTAGCCATCCCGGTCGCGGTTAATTCCGACGCTGGCGCAGCTAAAGAAGTCGCCGAGGTTGCAACCTTTGACATGGGCGTGGCGGGTTTTTTCAAAGTATTGGATCCTAAATCATTTTTGGCGGACCTTGGCACCGAGAAGCTTTCAATCGAACCGCAAAAATGGAAAGACGTCGGCGCGTTTGGCGTGATGAAATACCAAGTCACCGTCAGCGGTGATGGCGTGGTGTTGGACGCCAAGTTGTACGAAGTGTCCAAAGGCGCCACTGCCTCACTGAACAAAACCTATCGAGGCAAACGCAAAGACCTGCGCAAACTAACGCACATGTGGTGCAACGAGATGGTGAAGTTTTACACCGGCGAACCGGGTTTTTTTGGTTCCAAGATCGCATTTACAGCTAAAAGCAAAAAGGGTCGTGCCATTTTTGCCATGGACTTCGACGGGGCCAGCCCGTACGGCGTGTCACGCAATGACTCCACCAACATTTTGCCAGCCTGGTCGAGCAGCGGCGCCATTGCCTACACTTCGTTTATGCGGGGTGCGCCCGATCTTTACCTTGCCAATGGTGGTGGCGGTCGGCCCAAGCGCATCTCGGCCCACAAAGGCATGAACACCGGCGCGTCGTTTTCGCCCGATGGCTCGCGTATCGCGCTCACGCTATCGAAAGATGGCAATCCCGAAATCTATATAATCAAGGCTAGCGACGGGGCGGTTGTGAGCCGGGTGACCACCCACAAAGCCATCGATACGTCGCCGGCCTGGTCGCCTGACGGTTCGAAAATCGCGTTTGTTTCCGACCGCGAAGGTGGACCGCAAATTTTTGTGGTGTCCGCTAGCGGCGGCGATGCCAAACGAGTTTCATTCAACGGTAGTTACAATACGACGCCAACCTGGTCGCCCAAAAAAGGTGCCAACATCGTCGCGTACACCACACGCGACGGCGGCACATACGACATCGTCACGCTCGATCTCGATAGTAAAAAAATGGTGCGCGTTACCCAGAACGAAGGCTCAAATGAAGAGCCGAGTTTTTCGCCCAACGGTCGCGTCATCGCGTTTGCGCGCTCAGGTGGCGGCAGCGGCGTGTACATCGCCAACGCCGATGGCACCGGCAAAGCAACCAAGGTGTGGAGCGGTAGCGCCACCGGCGTTGACTGGGGCCCGGCACCGAGTGAGTGAGCGTTGCGGTTTTCGGTAGTACAAGTGGCGGGGCAGCCTCGGCGGTGAGCGCGCGGTCTGGTATGTTGCCGCTGCGTGCGGATCAATAAATACCTTAGCGACAGCGGCAGTTGGTCCCGGCGTGATGCCGATGTATTGTTGACCGAAGGTCGGGTAACCATCAATGGCTCACCCGCAGGCCTCGGCGATCAAGTTGCACCGGGCGATCGAGTCTGTGTCGATGGTGATGTTGTTGGCGCGGCCCGCAAGCTCGCGAAGCCGATCTACATTGCCTTCAACAAACCGGTGGGCATCACCTGCACCACGGAACGTTCGGTGGCCGGCAATATTATTGATTTTATCGATCATGCCGAGCGAATTTTCCCCATCGGCCGCCTCGACAAGGATTCGGAAGGCTTGATTCTGCTCACCAACGACGGCGACATCGTTAATCAGGTCCTACGCGTCGAAAATCATCACGAAAAAGAATACGTCGTCGCGGTCGATCGGCCCGTCACCGACGAGTTCGTTCAACATATGACCCGTGGCATTCGCTTACGGCCCGAAGGCATGACCAAGCCTTGCAAAGTGCGGCGCATGGGGCCACGGATGTTCTCGATCATTTTAACGCAGGGCCTCAATCGGCAAATCCGCCGGATGTGCGAGGAGTGTGGCTACCAAGTGCAAGCATTGCGCCGCGTGCGCTTTGTCCACATCATGTTGGGTGGCCTAGCGGTCGGACGCTGGCGCAATCTAACCGAGCCCGAAGTGCAAAAATTGCTGAGCGCGCCAACCCCGGCCAAGGCCAGCAAACCTGGCCAACGTCCGGTAACCGGACCAAGCAATCCGAGCCCGGGCAGTGCCGGTGCGCGCCGCGCAGCTCCACGCAGCGGACCACCGCCAATCGCTAACAACGCTCGCAATCCGTCGAGGCCTAGCCCTGGCGGGCCAAACCGCAGCAGCCGAGGCCGATCGCGATGACAGCGGACGCGCCGGCAACCAGCCCGATGCCCTCGCCATCTCCGAGCCAAAAGCCACCCGAAGCGTGGGAACCGCTTTTCAAATTCGCTCGATTGGCGCGACGGCCGCTTGAAACGTTTTTGAAGATCGAAGCAGCCAGCGGAATCATTTTGATCGTCGCGGCGGCAGTTGCGTTGCTCTGGGTCAATTCACCGTGGCGCACTAGCTACACGGCGCTATGGCATACACCAATTGGCATTCAGTTCGGCGATTTTGAGTTTGTGCGGCCGCTCGAATGGGTAGTCAACGATGGCCTGATGGCGATTTTCTTTTTCGTTGTTGGCTTAGAAATTCGACGTGAAATTCACCACGGTGAACTTTCCACGCCACGGCGTGCGGCATTGCCACTGGCGGCGGCGCTTGGCGGCATGGTTGTGCCGGCCATCATCTATCTAGCATTAGCGGGCGGCCCCCCGACTCACGCGGGATGGGGCATCCCTATGGCAACCGATATCGCCTTCGCCGTCGGTATTCTAACGTTGCTCGGCAAACGGGTACCGCCCGCCTTGCGCGTATTGTTGTTGGCGCTAGCCGTTATCGATGATCTCGGCGCGATCATTGTGATCGCGCTGTTCTATTCGAAAGGCATCGCGCTCGCGGGATTCGGCGTTGCAGCGTGCGGCATCGGCGGCATCTTTTTGCTGCAATTTATCGGCGTCCGCAGCAAATTGGCGTATGTCGCACCGGCCGTAGTGGCATGGGCCGGGGTTTACGCAGCGGGTGTGCATCCAACTATTGCTGGCGTACTCATTGGGCTAATCACACCGGTACGAGCTTGGCTCGGCCCCGAACGGTTTATTAACAACCTCCGAGTGCAAGTAACCATGTTAGGCAACTTGCCCGAAACCGAACTAGCATCGCACGGGCTTAACCAACAACTTCATGAAATCGATGTGGCGCGGCGGGAAGCGATTTCGCCGGCCGAAAGTCTGATCGAAACCCTGCACCCTTGGGTGGCGTACGCAATTATGCCGATCTTTGCGTTAGCAAACGCCGGGGTATCCCTTGCCGGCCTTGACATGTCGGGCGCCGGCGCCAGCGCTGCCCTCGGTGTCGGCGTCGGCTTGTGCGTCGGCAAACCCATCGGCGTGATTACCGCGTCATGGCTGGCACTCAAACTTCGCATTGGCGTGTTACCCGCAGGGCTCGGCGGCCGGCATCTCTTGGTGCTTGGGTTAGTTGCCGGCGTTGGCTTCACCATGTCGCTGTTCATCGCGCAGCTTGCGTTCCCTGGCTCGGGGCTGCTCGCAGATGCCAAGCTCGGCATTTTAGTTGCGTCCGCCGCCGCGGCCATGATCGCACTACTGGTGGGTCGACTAATGCTACCAGCCGCGATCACTCCAGACGCTGCAACTACCGCAGATGAAGCCGAAAGCTCGACGGAAAAGTAGCGACGATGCTGCGTTGCAAAACAGAATTTGGATTTGACAAGCGCGCTACTTGCTGCCGATCAGCGTCGCCCAATGGGCTTTGGCACCGTCGAGTAGTTTGCTCGCCTTCTTGAAGCCTTCGGGCTTAAACCCACCGCCAACAAACTCAGTATCCGAAACCCGTTCGCGGGTTTGGCCACGTAAAATATGTTTGTCTTTGCCTTCAAGGACTAACAACTTCATAGTGTCGGGGCTCACATCACTGCGACAGCCCGTGGTGTACGCAAACACCAGCTCTTGGATTGAATCACCATCGAAGTCGCTCAGCATAACGCTGGCGTCGACAAATTTGGTGGTGTTGTCGTACTCACATTTTTCGGACAAGTCTTTGACCGAACGGGTTAGTTTGAGCGGCTTGCCGGCGGCACCGTCGTACACATCAACTTGCAAATAAATTGAGTGCATCGATTTCACATCCGTAGTTTTTGACGTGAACAACGCATAGTGATCGCCTGCGGCATCGGACCAAGACAGCCCTGCGACTTTGCTGAACCCCTTGGCCAATTTCACATTACTTGGCATGTTGTCGTCGTTGACCGTGACAAAAAGGGGCGACGCTGCGCGGCTTTGGATAACCCGGGCATGCGCAACCGCACTCGCCGTCGCCATGACTGCAATCAAACTACCGGTGATGAATTTCATTAGCAATTGGTACCGTAGGCGCCTGGCCGCCGCAAGTTGGTTCAAGTGTGGCAGACTGGCCCCATGAGCAAGCCGAAACCCCGACCGCGCACGGCCCGGCGTGAAGCCGAACGTGAAGCGGCGACGCAAGCGCAAACCCGCGAGCGCATTGCTCGGCTGGAGCCTGGTGGCGCTGCGGACTGGCCCATTACCGTCGAGTCGGCGGTCTTGATCGAGCGCCGGGCCGAAGCCATGCGCTGCATTCACTGTAGCGGTGAACTGGAAGTCAAAGACCACGATGCCAAAGTGGTTGGTGAGTCGCGGCGCCGCATTGTCGGAGCCAAGTGTCGTCGCTGCGGTGCCGCGCGGACTATTTGGTTTGCGATTGTTGAGCCGGTCGAGAACTAAGGCTCGCGCAGCCGTGCGTAGGCGGCGCTGACATCGGCCCACCAAGGAGGGTCAGCCAACGGGGCATTTCGCATGCGCTCGATGGCCGCGCGTACAGTTTGAAAGCTAGCAAAGAAACGCACGTTGATCGTCGAGCGCGTTGCGGTTTGCCAAAGCGCGTCGGTGATCGCGATATCTTTGGCCAGTTCCGGCAGTTCTTCGAGTCCATACCAGGTGGTTCCTTCGCCTTGGTCGGTGCAGGCTTTGAGCAACCGAAAACCGTTGGCGCCAGCAGCGTCCGACGTTAGCTGCCCGATGCCTGTTAGGTTTTCGGGCCGACTAACAACTCCGTGACGCAGCAGGCACCAACGTTCTGCGCTGCGCTGATTGCCACTCAACATGGTTGTCATGGCGTTGGGTTGATCAAAATGATCAAGAAACGTTGGTTCGATGCGACTCTGCAACGCAGCAACTAACGCTGCACGCAAACCATCGTCCTGCGCGACATCTTCCTCGTAGGGATCCCACGGCTTCAAGATTTCGAGCAATGCACCCGGATCTTCGGCAATCGCACAAACCTTCTCAAGGATTTCTCGTTCCAACCGACGCAGTGGCACGTACGCCAACGAGGCAGTCAACCGCGCTCGTCGCAAAAACGTTTTGAACAATGCATGAAAAATATCGGCATCAATGAGAATTCGACGATCATCGAAGAGCACGACGGACAGCAATCGAAGCAGATGACCACACGCGGTCGCCTGATCACGAAGCATAGCTTCCGAGATTGCTTGCATCGCGCTATCCATCAAGCCGTGATGCATCGCAAGGGCGTGCTGAATCGTCAACTTCGTCGTGGTGGCGTGCGTAGCACGCCGCGCATCGGCTGCTGCGTGCAAGGCCTGCTGCAACTTCACATCGCGCTCGGCGTGCGACCATTCGCCGCTGTAACAGTCGAAGATTTGAGCAAATTCGAACTTAGTCAGCGCCACGGGACATTCGACCAACATGGCATGCTCGATGATTTTTCGCCCATCCCAACTCATGTCATCGGCAGCTAGCGCTGCGACGATTTCCTGAGGAAGATCATTCACCTTTGGAGCGATCGACTCACTTGGGTTCACCCATTTTTGTTTCGCACGCTTTGCTTCAATAGCAAGAAAACGAGCTGCAAAAGCAACCTGGTCAAGCCGCGCGGCATCTTGCAGCAGCGCATCCATCTCCTTACGAAATCGATAGCGCAACGCGGTAATGCGTAACAACAAGCGCCAATTGATTTCGCCCTCGGCATAACGCGGCAACTGAGCTTGCAGGCCCCATAAGCCACGCAACATGGTTTGCAACTCACGCGGATTGGATGGCAACAACGCAAATTCTTGTCGTAGCGTAGCCGCGTCGAGCGCAGGCATGTACTGCGCCAATTCGCGTTTAGCAATCGCGACCCGTGCTGCTTCCGTTGGTTCGGGCAGCCAACGCGGAAACTGCACAATTTTTTCGAGAAACTGTAAACCGTCGCCGAACCCAGCGTGATGCTGCGCCAATGCCGCACCAACGACGACAGGATCAAGTGCGAGCACAAACGCCATCGGCAGCGCGGCTAACGTATCGTGCAAGGCAAACAGCAACGGCGGCAGCAGCACTGGGTCGGCACGGTCGAGATCATCAACTAGCACTACGTAACGCTGTGATGGCTTGCTGGCGACCAACACAGCCATCACATGATTGAGTTCCTTTTCAAAAAGACGCGCTAGCCCTGATAGCGCGACACCGCCAATGGCAACCGCGCTGGCAAGTGTTTGGGACACAGCAGCGAATGCCGCACCCACTTTGTCAGCACTCTTGCTAAGACTTTCCGTGAGCCTCTTGCCAGCACTGCTGCCACTTTTCACATCGATGCCACCTGCTTTTGCAGCTGCCACCATGGCGTCCGCCAATGCTGCGAACATCGCGCGCTCGTTGTTGAGCCCCCACGGATTGAACCGCACCACGATGTGGCCTTCAGCGGCCACCCGTTGCGCGACCATGTTGAGCACCGAGGTTTTGCCAGCACCCCAGCTGCCGTAGATGCCGACCCGGGCGCGCCATTCAACGGGCGTCGTGGTGACCAACGCGACAATTTCTTCAACATACGCGCGGCGATCCAGCACATCGTCCTCTAGCGTTTCAATCGCCGCATCTGCCCGCGTCATGGTTGCCTCATTTTAGGTACAACGCATCATAACCGCATTGCAGCGCTCGCTACCGCCATGCGGCGTTTTCGTCGGATAGTGCGTATCTACTGCGGCCCACTTCCAGTACATTGCCCGCAGGGTTGGAGCTGCGCTGGGCGTGCGCTGGCGGCGCTGCCGAGCTGGAATCACTAAAGGACTCACCGTGACCGAACTGAAGGATTGGATGAAAGCCGTCGAGGCCGGCGTAATGCCATTATTCGCAGGTCTGCCGGCACGGCCCAAGGACGATTCGGTCGCACAGCGCTTTTTGCGACGCGCTTCGCACCGGGTAGCCCGCGGTGGCCCGGATGCACTGATGCAAGCAGCGTTTGAAGAAGGTGGCGCGTTGGGGGCCGAAGCGGCGACGATCAAAAGCGCACAGCTGCGGCCACAAGCTACCCCACTATCACCTGCCTTGGTACAAGTCCGCGAATTCATCGAGGGCAGCCCATCGTTTGTAACGTTACTCGGAGGCGAAACCTGGTTGGTCTCAACCTTCTCCAAGCCTTGGCAAGGCACGATGCGCAGCAGCGAAATCGCGCCGCATCCTCGCCGCGAAATGAATTCCGTCCGCACGGTTGTGCCGCATCAAGTGCAAAAATTCGGCGAGAAGCTGGTCGGTTTTGCATTCAATGAATTGTTGTTTCTCAATCGCGAAACTTTGGCCATCGACAAACGCGTTGCAGCGGGGCCCAAGCCGAAGAGCGAAAAACTCAACTGCATGATCACGCGCGCCGATGGTACGTTTCTGATCACCGGCGACTCTGAAGGCGTAGTCCGACGGTTTGACGGCAAAGGCGCCAAACTATTTGAAGCCAAGCCGCATCACAGCGGACAGATTCATCACCTAGCACTCACCGCCGACGGCAAACGCTGCGCATCCGTTGCCGCCGATGGCATCCGCGTGTGGGACGTCGCAACGCTCAACGAAGAATTCTTCTACGAAGAACGCGCGGTGCGCTGCGTAGCCTTTACCCCGCAAGGTGTCTTGGTTGCCGGCCTGGATCGACCCAAAGATGGCACGCGCGAACTACTCATCTTCGACGGCAAAAAGGGTCCACGGCGGATCGATTTAGCCTACGGACCTCGCGAAATGTTAGTACTACCGCAAGGCACCCGCGTTGTGGTGGCCTGCGATGAAGGGCCGATCTTGGTGATCGACCTCGCCACCGGTGCGTGCAAAAGTTTGCTTGGCCACGGCGCGCACCCCGGTGGCCTAGCGTACTCGAACGAACTTGGCGTCTTGGCCTCCACCTCCCAAGATGGCTCGTTGCGCTGGTGGGATGTTGATCTTGCGCAAGACGCCGCTGCGCCAATTCGGATCTCACACATGATCGCTGGCGCCGACAGCCGCTTGGTTGAACATCATGGCAGCGAAACGCACTTTACCGTCAAAGGTAAAACCGTTGTTTTTGAGCTTAGCGGTGATGAAATCGCACTAGCGCCCGATGGCAAAACCGGCGCCTTGCTCGAAAGCTCGCAAACTGTACAAGTGTTGCACGCCACCGGCAAAGCCAAAGCGGTTGAACTTCCGTTTGCCGTGCGTCGCATGCTGTTTCTCGACGATACCACGCTGTTACTGGCAGGCCGCGAAGGTGCGGTTTGGGTAGACGTCAGCAAGGGCAAAGTCAGTGGCAAGGCGGAATGTAGCCTATCTGGCGATGTCTGTGCGCTGGGCCAGGTTTCGGCCAAAGAAGCCCGGGTGATTTCAGTCTCGGGTGCAACCGCGATTATCGACTTGGTCAAAAAGAAAGCTGTCGCGGGGCCTGCGCTTGCACTTGGCGGCGCCGAAGTAAAATGTTTTGACGACGCTGGCGATGCCATGACGCTGGGCGATTTCAACATCGACGGTCAGGTGGTGCGTGGTTGGGTGCAGCGCTGTGCGATGGCCACCGGCAAAACGCTTGCTGGCTGGCCGGAGACTCAGCAACAAACCGATGAAAATCATCCACGGCCGGTCGCTGGCACGGGGCATGTCTATGGTCCGGTTACCGGACTGGTCGCACTCGCCGGCCAACGCATTGCGCTAGCCTCGTGGGATGGCAGCGTGCGGATCATTTCAAAAACTGGCGAACAACTCATGCGCTATGATGCGGACACCGCGTTGTCGGCGTTAGCAGCGAGCCCTGACGGTACGCTGTGGGTTGCCGAAATCTCCGGACGCCTGGTTCAGCTCGACGGTGGCGCGATCGCTCGCGGCAAATAGCCCAAAACGGGGCGGATGCGACGTTCGAGCGAGCAAGGATCACGAACTCAATGCTCAACTTCAACTTGTCGACGGACGCGCTGTGAAGCGGTTGGATTGAGGTGGCAAACCTGCGAATCTATGCGGCGACCAGCGGCGTTTCAACACAACACCTGACCGCTGCGACCAAGGTGGCGAGGCGTTGCCCAGCTCGGCCTTCAGGCCCAGGCGGCAGCGGCGCCAGCTCAGCGGCGTACGATTCTAGCCGAGGCATGCGGCGATGCAACACTTCTTCGAGCAAGACGCGGATATTGAAAATCGGAGCATCAATGACGTGCTCGCCGGCACTGAACAAGCGCGGCGAGTACCAACTCCAACCACACACAATGTCCGTTGGCCGGACAAATTGAGCAAACCCTTGGTACAATTCATGGCGTGGTCGCGCGGTTTGCAACCTTGCGGGATCCAGCCCTAAATTCTTGGGCGTGCTCGGCGACCAATCGTACGTCGGCGTCGCTAACCCCACGAATTGCTCGCCGGTGCTCGGCCGCACGGCCACCCAGTGTGCCAGCTCATCGCGGTCACGATGGCGGCCCATTTGATAAGGCCAAGCATTTACTTCGCCAACCACACAAACAACATCATCCCAGCGCTGGCGTAACAGCAGCAGCGCTGCCGATGGCGGGACCACCTTGGCCACGCGTTTTTTCTTGCGGGCGCGTTTCCCGGCATTAAAGCCTAACTGGGTATTCACCATCGCGCGAAACGGCTTGAGTAACGCAGTGAACGTTTCAGTTTCACCTTCGAGCGCGCCAAGCGCATACATCAACGATTCGATGGTTGAAACAACCTCATCGCTAGGCTCTTTGCGAATGCGATATTCACTGGGCACCGGTGCCGAAAACGCATACCTCGGCAACGCTGCCAATATTGGATTGTCACGGACCAAAGTTTTGGCTTGCGACCAAGTACCGTCGACAACCACCAAGGTCACCGGGCCTTGCGGTGGGTCGAGCAAGATGTCTTTGGCGTCAGCGCCGGGATACAACAACACCGCCGGTGCGGCGGGATTCGTGATCGCTGCGGCCATCGCCGATTGTTGATTCCAGCGTATACCAACGTGCAGCTCGGAGTTCGGCAAGCACAAGCTCGCCATCCAAGCGGTGCCGATGGCGTTGTCGCGCTCACGTGGATGCTGCAGCAACACAACCCGAGTCTTGGTGGGTAACAACGTCAATTCGGCGCAGTAACACACCGCCGGCGGGCGGCGGCATCGTGTACACAACGGGCGCGGTTCGCGATTCACCCGGCGACGTATATCACAGCGCGATAGCGTTCGGCGCATCGTTACATGGCCGCGTATCACTGTCTCGGGCCCCACCGCGTGCGCCGTATTACGCCGGCAGCATGCGTTGCGCAATGCCCTGACAACACATCGGAATTTCAGCCCGAATCAACTCAATCGTTTGTGCTAACTTAGTTAAGAATCGTGGCGTACTGTCGACAAACATTCGACGAGGATGGCCGTCCCACGCTGCGACGATGCGCTCATCAATCACCGATGCCTGGGTAGAATTTTCGGTGCGCATGGGGTTGCGATGGTTGTAGCCGTTGTAGGCATCGGGCGTGCGCAGATGAATCACCGCGGCGTAACGAGCCAACTCGTGGGCTCGATCAATGCCGGTCTCAGCGTAAAATTCTGCTTCAGGACCAGGCCAATACGCAACACCATCGAGGGTGCCACGATCGCAAAGCACTACAGCATGACTGGTGTCTTCCAATGCGATGCGTTCAAGTTCGATCTGCACGCGGGCGATGGCACGCTGTGCCGCGCGCCGTGCCAACGCGCTATCGCGACGCGGGAACTTACCCTGCCACAACACATTGGCAGCCTCAGGCAAGACCGTTACATGTTTGCAAAATTCGCGCTGCGCAAATTCTAAAATTGCAGTTTTGCCAGCCCCAGGGCCACCGGTCAAAACCACCAGCTTGGGTGCATGAGCTGCCACCGCACATGTGCAATGCGGCACCGCAGCATGAGTACCTGTTTTAGGCATGAACCATTGTAACAATTGCGGCACCGCGCGACACCCGCGCAGCCCGGCCAATTCACTGACATTTCGCGCACCGATTGCGTACGCGTTCGTTGGCACTTTTTATACAGTGCAAAGATTGCAGCTAGTCCCAGCGTCGCGATAGCTCGACGCTGGCCGCGCTCATGTTATGGATATACATGGTCGAACTTGAATGTATTGGCGGCACGCGCACGGTAACCGGCTCCAAATATGTGCTGCGCACCAGCAAGGCCACCGTTTTGCTCGAATGCGGCTTATTCCAAGGCCGCCGAGCCGAGAGCTTTGAACGCAATCGCACGTTGCCCGTCGACGTTGGCCAGCTCGACGCGGTGGTGCTGTCGCATGCCCACCTCGATCACTCGGGTGCGTTGCCGATTCTATGGAAGAATGGGTATCGCGGGCCGATCTTCACTACGCCTGCAACCCGAGACCTTTGCGCTCCCATGTTGGCTGATTCGTCGTCGATTCAAGCATCGGATGCGGCGCACATCGACAAGCTGATCGCCCGCGGTGTTGACATCGAACCGGTGACGCCGCTGTACGGCAGCGAGGATGTCATCGGCACGCTCGAACTAATGATTGGCGTGCCGTACCATCGCAAACATCCGGTGGCGCCAGGCATCACCGTGACATTCCTCGACGCTGGCCATGTGCTGGGTAGCGCGATTGTAGTGCTCGATATCAACGACGAAAGCCAACAGACCCGCATCGCCTTCACGGGCGACCTCGGCCATGTGCGCTTGCCCATTCTACGCGACCCCGAAGTACCGACGGTAGTCGATTGCCTCATCACCGAGAGCACCTACGGCGACCGGGGCCATGGCCCCATGTCGGAATCCGTCGAAGAACTGGCCAACGCGATCGAACGCACCGTGGCGCGGGGGGGCAAGGTCATCATTCCCACCTTTGCCCTCGAACGCGCGCAAGAAGTTATCTTCACCCTCAAACAATTGCGGCGCGACGGCCGCTTGCCGCAGGTGCCGGTGTTTGTTGACTCACCGTTAACCGTCAAGATCACCGATGTGTTCCGACTGCATCCCGAATGTTTCGCACACGACATGGTCGAACAACTGCGCGGCGACGACTCGCCCTTTGATTTCGATGGGCTGCGCTACGTTTCGAGCGTCGAAGATTCCAAGGCTATTGATGGCATTGTGGGCCCGGCGATTATTATCGCTGGCAGTGGCATGTGCGAAGGCGGCCGCGTGCTGCATCACCTGCGTGATGGCATCGAAGATGCGCGCAACACCGTCATCATCGTCGGCTATCAAGCCGAGCACACCTTGGGTCGGCGCTTGGTAGAACTGCGCCGCGACGTCCGCATCTTTGGTGTCGTGCATCCACGCCACGCCGATGTAATCAGCCTCGATGGCCTCAGCGCCCACGCCGATCAACGCGACCTCGTCGATTTTGCCCAACGGGTGCGCGGCGGTGGCAAACTGCGCCAAGTCATCATCGTACACGGTGAACCTGGGGCCCAAGACACCCTCGCGGCCAAACTGCGCGCCACTGAGTTCGTCAACGTGGTGGTGCCCGAGCCCGGGCAACGCATCGTGATCACCGCCGCTGGGCCGGCCGGAAGCATGTAGGTTAGCGTCCGCCCGACGACATCACACAGGTCCGCTTGGCGCGGCATTGGACATAACCCCAGTTACGTCGCGTGCCGGCGCACAACCGCGATGATGTCGTCGCCGAAGCGGTCGATTTTGGCGGGGCCGAGGCCAGGGATTTTGGCGAGGGCGTCGCGGCTGGCGGGTCGCTGCTTATCGATGGCCAAAATGGTTTTGCGTTGGAAAATCATGAAGGCTTTCCATTTGAGTTCGCGGGCCTTTTTGCGTCGATAGGTTTCTAGCTCGCGAGCAATGCCACCTGCGCCGGAGCGTGGCAATTTGGTGCCGGTGCTAGCGCTGCGCTTGCTGCCCCGTGCGGTGCGCGCATTGCGATCACTGCCGTCGCTGCCACTAGCACTGCGATCATTCACGGCGCGGCCAGCGAGCCACACGGTAGGATATTTTTGGCCGCGCTTGACCAAT
>JAGPDK010000043.1 GCA_018057605.1 Kofleriaceae bacterium
GTAGGCAACGTAGGCAACGTAGGCAACGTAGGCAACGTAGGCAACGTAGGCAACGTAGGCAACGTAGGCGACGTAGGCAACGTAGGCAACGTAGGCAACGTAGGCAACGTAGGCAACGTAGGCAACGTGGGGACTGCATAGGGGGCAAGGTGCCCTCGCATCGGCGCAGATGTCAGCCCGCTGCTTGCGCTACGGACAACTCGGCAGCGGCGCGCCCTGGGCCAAGGCAGCCATGATGTCGAAGCGCCGTTGCATGCTCTGTTTCATGTCAGCAACACCGCCGCCTACGGCTTTAAGATGTTCGATCAAGCTGATGTCAACGAACCCAGAGTTCGGGTCGGTCACCAACTCGATTTCGCCTTCGATGAGCGAAATGAACGACGAACCTTCAGTTTTTTGATAACGAATCCGCCGCTCGGAACCTGAGACGTCATTGCGCAGCGTGCCGAAGCGCCAGGATTCTTGCCAATCCACCGTCACAATATTGTCGACTTCGTTGTCGCTGGTAAATGAAAAATCATACAACTCGTCGACGATCGGTGTAATGCGATAGCGATCGATCGAGCAAGTTGCCACCACCCGCTCAGCGAATTGCAACCCCGCCCAAACCACCGCGGCGTCACCTGCGAGCGACGCTCGACCGTGCAGCCATATAAAATCATCTTCACCGTGCACGAACTGCAACTGCCCCACCGCGCCCGTGATAGCTTGATTAGGCTCAAGTTCCGTTAACCCATCAGGCAACGGATCGACATTGTCACCACAACCCGCTGCCAGTCCAACCGGCATGGTTATCAACATACGCAGAAGAGCGGTCAGCGCCGCCTGACTAATTTTTGGCACAGGGTGTGGTACTCCTTCGTCGATATGGCTGCAACTACCACGGGTGAACTGGTCGAGCGCATGATGGATCTCGAAGTTCGGCTTGCATTCCAGGACCAGCTCCTGCGCGAGCTCGATGACGTGTTGCGGGTGCTAATGGACCGCCTCGCCACAGCTGAAACCACCATCGAGCAACTGCGTAGTACCGATAAGAGCCCACCCACTGCGCTGGGCCCGATCAACGAACCGCCACCGCATTACTAACCAGCATCGCTTTGACTGGGAGTCAAAGCTGCTGGCAGCCCCGCCCCCAGCGTTCGCTGGTGCGCTCCATGTGGGCCTCGATTGTACAAGGGACTTGCCGGCTGAGCATTCGTCACATTTTGGATGACCATTCCGCAGGTTTACCAACGCCTGAGTCCCTGGTGTTGACCGCTTGCTCGACCGCCGCGCCTCACACCAAATAGTCAATGCACCTCGCATAGTCGAATAGTAATGAAGATTTCGACCGGGGTGCGCTGGGGTCGGGTGCCGCGAATGCGATCCTGGATAATGTCCATGAACGCATCGGCACGCTGTCGGCCACGGTCGGCAGACGTTGGTGCTTTTGCAGTCGGTAGGTTATCCGGCGAATGTTCTGCGGGAGTCGGTTCAGCAGGAGTCGGTTCTGCCCCATTCGATTTCGCGCGCGATGTGTCAAGTGCAGCATTAAGCGCGGCCCAAACGATCGCTGCTTCATCGCTGGGCAGTACAGCTTCAAACTTCACCATGCCGTTGTCGAGGGTTCGCCGAGTCACCGTGCGCTGCGCCGCAACGTGTGCCGCCGCTATCGCTCCGGCCATCGCACCTGCCCCGTGCGCTTGGTCATACGCCTGCACATTCTCATAGGAGCGACACAACTTGTCGAGCTGCGACGCTGGCAAGCGTTTAGCGTACGCGATCCAGAGTTCCGCTTTTTCAGCCGTCGCCACCCGCGTAATCGCTCGGGCTTGCGCATATGACATCGCGCCAAGTCGCAATGATCCTCGACCAGCGGCAGTTCCGCCAGCTTGCGTGCAACCCGCACCCGCTCGCGTGCGGTGCGCAAATCCAAGCCAACCCGCCACGCCAACCAATGTGCGCACGACAGCGCGCCTTGCACGTGCCAGCCTGCGGCAGCGTCGAATTCACGAATCGCGGTTAACAACCGATGCATCGCAGCGTCGATATGGGCTGCCGCCTATCGGTTCGTGCCGCAGCGTTGGCGGCGTTGCACCTGCCTTTTGCACGCCGGTAGTTGGCATGACAATTCTCGGCTGAAAAATCACGTCAACACAAATCGCAAGAATCCTCCTCGAATTTAGACAGAAAAATTGAAGTCCGAAAACCGGACGCACAACCGTGCACGCACCCGATGCCAATCGGCACATGCAATTCGACAACTATCGCCAATTCAAGTTTGGTGTGCGCCCGTGCACCCGCCGACCCACCAGCCGATCGCAAACAGCGCACAATGCCAAGCTTCGCTATCAAGTCCCGCAACCAACCCGCGACGCGACGGCGGCGCATCAGGCAACGCGCAAGCACCAACCGCCGCGGCCGCGCGGCCAGCCGCAGCGCCTCCGTTCAACCTCCGAGTCGCCCCCCCGGAGCCGCTGTGAGCCGCCCGGTCCCCCGCCTGATCAGCTTGACCGTCCCTTCTGCCGCCGACAAGTCGCCGGGCTTCATCCCACCGCGCGTGTATGAGCGCATTTTTTATGGATCATTCGTTGGCCGTTTCTGGTTAACGGTGCGCGACCGGCCGCGGCCCGGCCAAAGTCCGGCCAAGGTTAGCGGCCCAGCCCGGCAACCACCGCCGGCCGCCGACCACACAAGGCACCTCGCATTGTCGCGATCCAAACTCCGCTGTTTCGAACGAATGGCAATCGCATGGCACAAGATTGCTTGGCCAAGTGCGGTTGCGGTAGGGTGGTGCTGGCTATGAAAAAGCGCATCGCGTTAATTTCCACCGGCGGCACCATTGAAAAAACCTACGACGAGTTGTCGGGCGTATTAGCCAACGGCGTGTCGGTGCTTGACGTGATGTTGGCCTCCATCGAGCTGCGCGGCGTCGAGATCATGCGGGTTCAGCTGATGAACAAAGACAGCATGGAAATGACGGCCGCCGACCACACATTGATTGCCGAAACTGCTGAAAATATGGCGCGGGCGTTGGCCGGGGTTGTCATCGTGCATGGCACCGATCGCCTCGCCGTCTCGGGTCACCGCGTCTATGAGTTGTGCCAAGCCGGCGCGCCATTAACCGCCCCCATTGTTTTCACCGGCGCCATGCGGCCGTACGAGCTCCGCTCAACCGACGCGCTGCAGAATCTGACCGAGGCCTTGTTGGCCGTGCAGCTGCTGGCCCCCGGGGTTTATGTGGCGATGCATAATCAAGTACTGCAATTTCCTGGCGTCGACAAAGACCGCAGCGCCGGCACGTTTGTGAAAGCCACGGCACCCTAAATGTCGAACTTGAGCTTCGTTGATACCACCATGGCGCACCGGAACGCCGGCGCATGAATACTCGGCTTGACCCTCGCGTAACGCAACAAGCGTTGCTTTCGGTACTGGAAAAAGCTGGCGTCGGCGTCGTGGTTTTACGCGTGGAACACGCCGCGATCGAACGGTTGTATATCAATCGTGCAGGGGCCGCGCTGTGCGGCTATACCCCCGACGACATCAAATCGGTGGCCGTACTCGACACGATTGCCCCAAGCTACCGCGCCACCACCCTCGAAGTCCTCGCGTTGTTTGAGCAAACCCAACAAATTCCAGCCATCCTCGAAACCGTGCTCGCGCACCGCGACGGCAGCGAAGTCCCGATCGAAATCTCGGTTGAACTCGTTCGCCAAGGCAGTGAGCGCGTGTATTTTGTGTTGATGCGAACCCGCGGTACGCAAGCGATTGCGTCGCTACCGCTGCTCGAAGCCGACCGCATTGCGTTGGTCGGCGCGTTGGCCGCTGGCGTCGCGCATGAGATTAACAATCCACTCACGTCAATTAAGCTCAACCTTGGTTCATTGCGTAAAAACGTATTTTCATATGCCCCCGAGGTACTGCGCATGAACTGCGTCCGGATGTTCGACGATATCGCCGTTGGCGTCGAACGCATCAGCAACAACGTCCGCGCCTTAATGGGCTTGGCGCGACCGGGCAGCTCACGCTCCATCGATGTGGCCGCAATTACGTTATCGGCACTGCGCTTGGTCGGGCCAACCCTTGACGATCGCGCCCTAGTTACCCGACGCATCGAAGCGGTTGCCACAATTCCTGGCGAAGAGGTACGGGTCGGACAAGCCATCGTTTCGATGTTGATGTTTTCAGCGTCCGGTTTTTCCGCCGATAGCCCTACCCCTGGGGCGATTGTGGTTAGCGTGTCCACCGTCGACAATGTGATCGAAATACGAATCTCGGACAATGGCACCACCCCGACCCATGCAGATTTACTGCATGCGTTCGACCCATTTTACCAATCGCCAAATCGTGGCGCTGGAGTCGGCATCGGGCTCAGCGTCGCCCGCGCGGTCGCCACCGGATTAGGCGGCCAAGTTGAAATGCGGGCCGCTGCCAACGGTGGCGCCGAACTATCGATGCGGCTACCGCGGGGTTAACTACCGTAGCGCGATCGGATACGAGACAGAGATCGGCAACCGATCAGCAGGAAAGCGTAGCGCACGGACAGCTTTGTCGATGCAATCAGCTAACGGGCTGCCAACAAAATCGCCGGTCTGACGCAGCGCCGAGACCGTGCCGTCACCGTCAATCGTGATGCGCAGTTTCGCCGTGCCGATTTGAATCGGCGGTCGCCGACACTGTTGCGCCGCAATCACGGCCGTCGACATGACGCGCGAAATCTCGGCCATCGGTCGCGCCGTCGGGGCCGCGGCAACCTCGGGTGCAAGATCAGCCTTACACGCAGTTTCATCAATCGGCGCTTTGGTGACGGTGTCGGCGGCCATCAACACCACGCCATCACAAGGGTTCCAGGCCCGATAGCTCACCAACTCCAATGACAGCCCTTGTTTAGATCCGTAACGCCAAGCAGCCGGCTCTGGCACCCGCACCAAAAATTGCACGCGGGCATTCGCAACTTTGTGGATCCAACGTTGCGCCGCCGCTTCGTTCCGAAACACGCGCGCCGACGCGCCGAGTAACGGCGGTTCAACCGCTGTAGGTTCCGTCACAGCAACCGACGACGCTGGCACCGCCGGGGGCTTGCGCCGCTTGGGGACAGCAAGCTTTGGCACTGGGGACACCAGCGGCGGCGGCGGCATCGTCACCCGCGCGGCGCCGGCAAAGATTTGATATCGGACGCCCTCAATCTCAATGCCATCACATCGAATACAGCCGACCAGTTGCCATGACACCGAACGAGTCTTGGGCTCCCAGGCCCCGGTGGTAAACGCGCCGGCCTGCCCCTCAACCAGCAGCAACTGCCCAGCCAACGCTCGTTGGCGCGAATCGCGAACCTTGCGGCACTGCCGTTGATCCACCGCATCGCCGGTTTCACAGCTTGCTTGTAGCGCCCACACCAAGCCATCGAGGCGATGCATTGGCTCGGCCCCGACCGCCAAAGCGGTGAAGCCCGGGCTACTCGGCGACCAAACGAAACCAGCCACGGCTGGCACGGCGACCGCGCCAGGACTGCTTGCCGCCGGTGGTGGTGTGTCTACCGCCGGCGCCAGTGTGCCTGCCGGCGGTGTTGGCTGTGCATTGCCTCGAAACGACCAGCACAGGCCGCCCACAATCGTCACAAAGACTGCAATTTTTCTCACTTCTGAAAGTTACCGCAGCAATTCAATGGAGTCGAGTTTCGTGCGAGGCCCTGTCAACCCACCATGATTACCGCTGCTTTTGCTGTAACCCAAGCCATGGCCAGCCGTTTTCCACGCCGCGTTATTCCGGCTCACACAGATTACGCGCGGTCCCCACATGGTTATTGCCAACGTTGATGCGTGCTTGCCGCGCTTGGTCGTCACCCGCGCACTGCACCGTCGCCGTTACCTCGTCGCCAGTATTGTGGGTCACTTCGATTTTGCCCAGCGGTTGCTTGCCGGCGGCAACAACCAACAACGCCCCAATCCGACCACGCACGGAATTTCGTCGAATCGTCACGCCGCCAACCGCTGCAATAACCGAACGCGCCCACACCAGGGGTTGGGTCACATCTTGACCAGCGTACTGCACCTGATTGTGAACAACCTCAATTTCGGTCGCCGACTGCAATTCGATCATCGGCGCCGACGTTTCTTGCCGCATCTGATTTTCGATTATTTTTACATTTCTTGGCGCGAAGCCATTGTTATGGCTGGCCGCAATCATTGGCCCCGCAGGCGCATGTTCGCGGCGATTGAGCACATTGCGCGTGATGGTAATATTGGTGGCGCGCCGATGCATGAAAATGGTTGCACCCGGTTTGCGGCCGACGTTGATATCGTTGTCGGCGATGTTCACATTTGATGCGTTTAGTATGGAAACGCCGCCGCCTTGCAAAATGCAGTTTTTGACTACAATGTGATCGGCAACATCAGGGCCATGGCCAGCGATGGCGATCGAAAAACTACCTTGCGCATCGGCGGTGCGGTCGATAAACAAATCCGACATCGTGACGTACGCAATTGGACCGGGCGCAGTGGGTTCGAAATCGATAGGTGAGTCACCCGTGCCGACGATATCAAGATGCGAGATCTCAACTCGTCGCACCGCGCGCTGCAACGATATCCCAGACCGATCACAGTTCACAAACCGCGATTGCGTAATGGTAATACGCTCCACCGGATCGGTGGGCTCACCCAATAACCTCACGCAGTCGCCACCGGCACCAGCGCCTACAAGCTGATCATCGCGACGCATCGGCCCCAACACCAAGTTCGTTAGCACGCTGTCGCGGGCGCCCGGCGCAAGCTGAATCAAATGAGTTTGCTCTTCGGTGTTAAATGTAGCCAAAGCATCCATCGTGAAGTCGCGCAGCTCAATGTCATGGGCCCGGCGAAGATCGATCCCGTACCAATCGCCACGCCCTCCATCACCCGTCATCCGCAAGATCGTCGACGGCCCAGCTCCATAAAAGCGCAACGGCCCACCGGTGATGCGCAAAGACGCCCGGGCGCTCTTGGATAGATTCCAAACGCCCGATGGAATGCACACTTCGTGACTGCCAGCCATCGCGCTATCGATCGCGGCTTGGATTGCCTTTTCGTCAGGTGAGCCGTCGTTGGGCACGGCACCAAAGGTCCTGGGGTCGGCGCACGCTAGCGCTGTCGCAATAAGATAAACCAACACGGCAAAACTATAGCAGGTCGCGCGCGTGGGGTACCAAGGGTCGCCCTGTCACGGTCGTGCGCCCCAGCGACGCCGTGCCACGAGCGGGCTAGGTTTGGCGACGACGACGCGACGCGCCCGCACTAACTAGCCAGAAGGTAAGCACCACGCCAGCCCACAGGCCACCCGAGACACCACGACCACTGGCTGCCGCACAACCGCCATCGGAACCTTCCGTCAAGCAACTCGCGCTGCAACCGTCGCCATCATCGGTGTTGCCATCGTCACACGCTTCGCTGCCTTCGATGCTGCCGTTGCCACAACTCGCCACAATGTCACCGGTGTTGCCAACCAGACAAACATCGTCGATATTCCAGCCACCGTATTCTAGGCCGTCATCAGCGGTGAGCTCGAAGCTGAGCTTGATCTTCCCGGACTTGGCTTGGCTGGTAACTTCGACATCGTGGAATCGCCACTCTGTATCCTGATGCTCAACACCATTGGTGCCCGGATCGACACTGCTGGCGCGGTTGGTCCACACCGTGGCACCATTCACCACGATTTTCGCTTGATCGTAGAAACCATCTTCGATGGTGAGCCAACGACGGTAGCGCAAGTGCACATTGTCGTAGCCAGCAACGTCAACTTCGGGGCTCTGAGCTTTTGACGTTGCCCGCGCGCGATAGCTGCCATCTCCGGCGAGGTTCAACCCATACATGCCCGTACCCGCAAACGGCGCTTTAGGATCGTAGGCGCCAGCGCCGGTTGAGCCCACGCTCCAATTGCCGGTGCTGGACCAACCGTTGCTGCCATTTTCAAAGTCCGTGCACCAAATCACGTTGCCCTCTCCCACCGCGAATTCGTAAAACGGATCCGCACGATTCGATGGATACACCACGTAGTTACCGTCGGAAAACGTTACGGTGACACGGTATTGCACAACTTTGCCGGTGCCTTGCGTCGGGATAGCACCAGCCCACCCGGTCGCGGTGGTCGCTAGTTGAAAATTGCCTTGTGCAGCTGCATCGCCGCGAACTTTCCATTGCACTTGGGCGCTTGCGATCGTGGGCACTTCACATCGGCTTTGCACCGCAGGATCGACGGCGACTGCAAGCGTAAAACCATCCCGCGTTGGCGGCATGGCGCCGGTCAGCGCGGCAATATCGACCAGGCCGTGCGGCTTGAACGCAGCGATCAACGCACACTCGTTGGGGGTGCCGTTGCTCAAATTACCGTCGTCATCGTCGGCTGCCAACACTTCAACGAACGACACATCGATGGTCGCGGCGCGCTGCATCACGGCGTAGTACAACTTAAGGGTCTGCGCGACGCCGGCCGTCGGCCCCAGCTTTTCAATCAAGGCTTTGCGCATATCCCACAGCGCACCGCCAATAATTTCGCCGGTGACATGCGGGTCTTCGGCTTTGTCGTTGGGCCACTTCGCTTCCTGGCCAACTGGGTCGAGGTCTCGCAACGGACTACCACTGAAGAAAAATCCGCGGCCCATGCCAGCGTCCTCGGTGATCGACGCGGCTAAAAAGTCAGCTAAGCCTTCGCTGAGGGCCGAATCAAAATCGCCAACGCCGCGCAAGATCGATTGCGCGTGCAGGGAGTGTCCGAACTCATGATAAACGACGTCGGCAATCAGGCCGGTATTTTCACATTGGGCATCACGTGGAAAGAAATGAATATCGTCGCCTGTCGAGTACGCGTTGCAGTTGCCCTGCTCGTTGACGTGAACTTGCAGCTGTTCCTCGAGGTAGCCAAGATTCGGGTTGATATGAGTCTTGGTGAACTGCTTCGCTACGTTAGCGTACACGAATGCGGCCAATTGCGCTTCGGCCGCTTCGTCGACAACCGACCACTGCGCGACGCCATTAGGCGCCAACGTCAAGGAGGTACTAGGCGCAATGCCACCAGCGCCATTGATCACGGTGACCCGTGGGCCGCGCAGGCCCGGCACCACCGTCGACGCGGCGGTCCCCGTCCACTCGACGCGGCCTTGGACGTCCGCCGTTACTTGTTGGCCATCGACCGTATGCGTAGCGAGTAGCGCCGGTTGCAACGATCGCCCGCCCGTCGGCGAACGAGTTGGGATGTTGTATTGCACCGTGCCTTGGGCAAAGTGAATGAGCGACTGCCGAGCCAGCGGCGCACCAGAACTCGCATCAACGAGCACCAGCCAACGACCAACGCCCGTCGTTGCTTCAAGTTCGCTTGCCGTGGCAATTCGGTATTGCACGCTAGTCGCGGCACCGTGTTTGCGCTCAACCATCGGTAAAATAATTTGGGTAGCATCGGTGCGACGCACGCGCGTTGCGCCGCCGGTTTGTGCATTCATCCAGGTCGTTGCCTGCTGGCCCACCGCCGAGGCGCTAAGCCGCCGCCGAAGTTGCGCGACTTGCACATTCGGCAGCGCGGTCGAGCCAACGACAAACAGCCGGTCGTTTTTGAAGGCCAGATGAATTGCCCCACCGAGCACTGGCATGCCGAGATGGTGTTGAGCGAACGCGACGGTGCGCATGTCGCCAGCCGCATTGAGCGCATTGGTCACCAACACAAAATCACCCAATGCCGCGCCTGGCGCCAACGCTGGCAATTGCGCCGCCAACAATGTGCGTGCGGCCAGCTCGGCGCTAGCCGCATCCGCAACACTGCGTGGACTGCTCACGCTTGGTCCCCACATGCGGACCGGCGCGTTGGTATCCGTGTCACGCATCGTTTGCCAAGGCTGGCCTGCCACCATGACCGTTTGGGTCGACGCTTTGAGCGTCACGACATGAGGTGCAAACGCCGCGTCGGCAAACATCATGGCGCCTGAATCTTGTTTTGTCAGGGTAGCCGCGCGTCCGTTGGCAACCGCCGCGACGCCAGCTGGCGGGCGAGGTGCCGCACTGACAACCGGCAGCGCACCTACGGTGCCGAACAAAGCGAGAGTAGCAACTGTGATTGAACGCATACGCATGCGGAACCTCATCCCTTGAATACCGACATATGACTACGCAATTCGTATGCCGCCAATTCGGCAACCATGACAGCTACCGACTTTTACGCTACCGGCCTGATACGCCGTCGCCGCGCTCTAGAGCTGGCGTAGCAGTGCAGGTGCAGCCTGTAGGCATCACAGCTGGCGATCTCGAACCCACCACGGTAACTTTGATGCTGTGCGTCGTAAAACTCCTATGAAACTCATATTGTACGCAACCATAACGATACTTGCGGCCTGCACTACGCGCACCAACGTGCCTGTCGCGCCACCCGCATCGAGTAGCCCCGGCGCATTCCCGCTCCAAGTTGGCGGTGATTATCTGCAATATACCAAGGTAACGCCCGAACCATTTTTGTCGGCGGTGCACGGCGGTCGGTTGGTCAATGTGTACGTGACACCAAGCGCTGCACAAGCTTATCTAAGCGGCGGCGAGATGCCGGTGAACGCGGTGGTGGTTAAAGACTCGTTCGAAAACCTACAAGGCCGGCCCGGACCAGCGGGGCCGTTGTTCGTGATGCAAAAACGCGCACCCGGTTATGCGCCCGAACACGGCGATTGGTACTATGGCTTGTATTGGCTCCAGCCCAACGGAAAAGTCTTAGCCGCGCAAGGCAAAGACGCTGGCGTCGCGTACTGCATTAACTGCCATGACAGCTATGATCGCCAGCTTGGCGGGCTAGTTCCAAGTAGCCAACTGATGCGTTGATTGCACGCGCGGCCCCCGATGCAACCCCTGATGCAACCGTCGCTGGTGCATCCTGCTACCGATGGCCTTGCATGCCCTGCCGTCGGGCGGTATGAACCGCTCGCGACCACTAGGCGGTCGTTTTTTTACAAAGGATCGATCATGATTAAGCGTCCCAAAATCGCAATCATCGGAGCCGGTGGCAACGTCGGCGCTGCAGTAGCCCAATGGGCAGTCCAAAAAGAACTCGGCGATCTTGTATTGATCGATCTCAAAGCGAGTGCCGCCGAAGGTCGAGCCCTCGACCTGACGCAATGCGGCCCGTGGGAAGGCTTCAACAACAACTTCATCGCCAGCGACAAGCCTGAAGCGATGCAAGATGCGGATGTGGTCGTCATGACCGCCGGCGTGCCTCGCAAACCTGGCCAAACCCGCGAAGAACTCATCGGCATCAACGCCGGAATTGTTCGTACAATTTGCGGCGACGTCAAGAAATACGCGCCTAATGCCATCTTGATCGTGGTGTCAAATCCACTCGATGCCATGGTCTACGTCGCCAAACAAGTCACCGGCTTTCCGCGCGAACGCGTGATCGGCTCGGCGGGCGTGCTCGATAGCGCGCGCTTCCGTACCTACCTCGCAACTGCCGCTGGCGTGTCCGTTGAAGATGTGCAAGCCATCGTGCTTGGCGCCCATACCGACAAAGACATGGTCCCGGTATTGTCGACTGCGATGATCGGCAATGTGCCGGTGAGCAAATTCTTGTCGGCCGAAAAACTCAACGAAGTCGTCGAGAACACCAAAAAGGGTGGCGCTACGCTCACTGCGCTCATCGGCACGTCGGCGTGGCTCGCGCCGGGCGCAGGCACCTGCTTGATGGTCGAAGCAATCGTACGCAACCAACGCCGCGTGCTGCCATGCTCGGTTGAGCTACAAGGCGAATTCGGCGTCAAAGATGCCTTTGTTGGCGTGCCAGTTTTACTGTCCGCCAAAGGCGCCGAGCGCGTCATTGAATTCGACTTGTCGGCCAGCGAAAAAGAAGCTTTTGCCAAATCAGTTGCCGCCAATGTGGAACTGATGGGCATCGCTAAAGTTGCGATGGGCTGAGCCCCACTAGGCTACGGCTCAGCGGACGAAGGCTGACACGCCAGCACCGCGTGCCGCAAAGCGAGCACGAAGCACCGCGTACCGGTGATTAACTACCGGGCAATGGCTACGTTATGCCCAGGTAGCCATTTTGGCTTTGAGGTTGGCATCGAGCGCATCGAGAAACTGCTCGGTGGTGAGCCAAGCTTGCTCTTTGCTGATCAAAACTGCCAAGTCCTTGGTCATCTTGCCGCTTTCAACGGTTTCGATGCAGACTTTTTCCAAGGCGTCAGCAAACCGAACCACGTCCGGGGTGCCATCGAATTCGCCGCGATATTTAAGCCCTTGGCTCCACGCGAAAATCGACGCGATCGGATTGGTCGAGGTCGGCTTGCCCTTTTGGTGATCACGGAAATGCCGCGTAACCGTGCCGTGAGCCGCTTCGGCCTCAACCGTTTTACCATCGGGCGTCAGCAACACTGAGGTCATCAAGCCGAGGCTGCCAAACCCTTGGGCAACCGAATCGGACTGCACGTCGCCATCGTAGTTCTTGCAAGCCCACACAAAGCCGCCGTCCCACTTCATGGCCGAGGCAACCATGTCATCGATCAAGCGATGCTCGTACACAATGCCGGCGGTTTTGTACTGCGCGGCAAATTCTTCGTCGTAGACTTTTTGGAAAATATCTTTGAAGCGACCATCGTACTTCTTCAAGATCGTGTTTTTGGTCGACAGGTACAGCGGCCATTTGCGATTCAAGGCGTAGGTCAGACAGCTACGTGCAAAACCCGTGATGGAATCGTCAAGGTTGTACATCCCCATCGCCACACCCGACGATTTGAAATCGAAGATTTTGTGTTCGATAGGTTTGCCACCGTCGGATGGCGTGAACGTCATGGTCAAGGTGCCGGCACCTGGCACCAAAAAGTCAGTGGCGCGGTACTGATCACCAAACGCGTGACGGCCAACCACAATGGGGCGCGTCCAACCCGGGACCAGTCGAGGCACGTTGTTGCAGATAATCGGTTCGCGAAAAATCGTGCCACCCACGATGTTGCGAATGGTGCCATTGGGCGACTTCCACATTTCCTTGAGGCCAAACTCTTTAACCCGAGCTTCGTCCGGGGTAATCGTCGCGCATTTCACGGCAACACCGTACTGCTTGGTCGCATTGGCCGAATCGATCGTCACCTGATCGTTGGTAGCATCGCGGTGCTCAATCCCAAGATCGAAATATTTCAGATCGATATCGAGGTACGGCAGGATCAGCTTATCTTTGATGAACTGCCAGATGATGCGGGTCATCTCGTCGCCGTCCATCTCGACGACAGGATTCTTAACTTTGATTTTCGCCATTGCCCGTGTTGTTAGCGCAACCGTGGCGTAGGAGCAACCGTGGTCGCCGTAAGAACCCAACGCAAAAAACTACTTAAGTTCTTTACTCAGAGTTTCGGTAGCGCCGGCTTTGATCAACACAGGGAACGTGGTTTTCACGCTGTCAGTTTCCAGCGTAATTCGGTGTTTGCCCGGCGATAGTTCTAGCCGGTTGCGGGCGACAACCGGTGTAACTTTGCCGGTATCGGTACCGTCAACTAAAACTTTAGCGCCTTTGGGTTCACTAAATACCATCAAGAATCCTAAGCTGCCGGCGTCGCCCGGGTTGGCTGGTTTTTCGGTAGGCAAAGGATCCGCGCTGCGCTTGGTTACGGGCAGCTTGTCCGGTTTGGCAGCCGAACCGGTTGCGGATCCACCGTCCGCCGGTGAAAGCGCCGAGCCGGCGGCGAGTGGGCCGGCAACCACTGCGCTCCCTGCCCCTGAGCCCACCCCACCAGCAGCTGGTACTCGCGCCCCCGACCCCGACTCCGACCCCGACCCCGACGCGCCAACCGCCGAATCAGTGCCAGCAACCGCAACCGCGGAGCCGGCACCCGCCGCAACAACGACCTTCACGACACAGTCAAACGTCGCGGCTTTGCCTGCGACGAGCGCAACATCGCCAGAGCACAGCACCAACCCTGCAGGGTTCTTCACTTTGATCGAACGCATGCCTGCCGCGACTGAAAATTCGCCGTTGGAAACGATGGGCCCCATCACTTTATCGTCGATAAGCACGGCGCATTTGGCAGCCGCATCACAACCAGCCGCTGCGAGCTTGAGCGTAGCGATGCCGGCCGGCGGCGTGGCCGTACTGCTGACCGGCGGCTTTTTACCGCCCATGATCACAAATTTCACGAGTAAGAACGTGGTGAGCGCAAGTAGCGCGATGCCAACTCCAATGGTTACATCACGCTGGCGCGATGCCAATTTCGAGGTGCCCATCACTTGTGGTGCCGCGTGCGCATCCATCGCTTGCGCCGCGACGCCACTCATGGGGTAGCCCAATTGCATACCTGGAGGCTGACCTTGCTCCACATACTGGCCATACTGACCTTGGTGCTCCGGTTGGCCGTAGTAGCCGGGCTGCCCCTGTGTCGGCATGCCGTATGGCGGCGGTCCGCCGTTGGTGCCATTCGCAAACCCAGCTTGCGCATCATGTGCCGCGAAAGCCAGCCCGCCCGGCCCGGTGACGTGAGGTGCCACGTGAGGTGCCACGTGAGGTGCCACGTGAGGTGCCACGTGAGGTGCCACGTGAGGTGCCACGTGAGGTGCCACGTGAGGTGCCACGTGAGGTGCCACGTGAGGCGCCGGCACGCCCATCAGCGTACGCGCAGAAGGTTGGCCACTTGGCTGCATACCCGCCGGCTGCAAAGCAGCCTGCGGAAGCGCTGGGTCCTGACCGTACTGAGACGGCACAGGGCCCTGACCGTACTGAGGCGGCATTGATGCCTGGCCATATTGCTGCGATGGTTGGCCTGATTGGCTGTGATTAGGAAAATTGGCACCGATTGGCTGCCCCATCTCGCCGTGTGCGCCGTGTGCGCCGTGTGCGCCCTGTGGTGACGGTTGCGGCGAGGTCGACGGTGGCATCATCGGCGGCGGGGCCAGCGGCGCAGCGATTTCGCTGTTGGTAAACGCACGGGGCCTCGCCGGCGCAACATCGCGCTGCCTCGCCGCTTGCGGCAGCGCCGGAGGCGTCGATGGCGGTACCGATCGAGCCGCGGCAGGAGACGCTAGGGCTTTCGCAGCCGCTAGTTCAGCCACTGCCGCCGGATTGTCGCCAAACATCACCGTCGGCGCCTCGTCGACAAAATCCTCGTCGTACGGTTTAGCCGCTAGCGGCACGTTGGGTACGACGAGCGCACGGTTGGACACCTGCCCGGCACCGATTGCCCCGCCGCTCGATCCGACAGCGCCCCGCGCCGCCTGTTGCGATGCCGTGGCGCGAGCCGCAGCGTCTTTCGCTGCCGCGAGCTCGGCTACCGCAGCCGGATTGTCGCCGAACATCACCGTCGGCACTTCGTCGACAAAATCCTCGCCGTGCGATTTGCCCGCTGGCGGCGCAGGCGGCGCCACGACCGCACGATTTGGGGCCTGCCCAGCGCCATTCGCCCCGGCCGCTCCTCGCGCCGGCGATTGCGACGCGACCGACGCGGCCGACGCGGCCGCACCTGCGGCTGGCGCCCCCGACAAATTCGCCGCTTCCATCTCTTCGAAACTCGGGCCGCCGAGCGTCGTTGGGTCAGCCGCTTCGCCGGCCTCACCTAAATTGCTAACGATGTCAACTTTGGCTTCGGCCGAAGGCATCCCACCGATGAGTCCATCGCGGCCCATTTTTTTGTACTGATCAAGCTGCTGCTTTTCGCGATCAACTTCGGCAGCGAAGAACTCTTTGATCGATGCGGCCATGGTCTTAGCGGTAAACACCACCGGTTGACTCATGAGATATTGCTGCAGATCAGCCAGCATATCGCCGCACCAGCTGTACCGCTCGTCGACATCTTTGGTCAGTGATTTGAGAATGATCTTTTCGACGGCTTGAGGAATGTCAGGATTGATCGAACGCGGCGTTGGCATCGTCACGTTGCGCACTTTTTCCAGCGTTGCGAAATCAGTCTCGCCTTGAAACAACCGTTGGCCAGTCAAACACTCGAATAACATCGTGCCGAGGGCAAAAATATCACTGCGCCGATCGAGCGGCAGGCCGCGCACCTGCTCAGGCGACATGTAGCCGAACTTGCCTTTGAGCACCCCCGCTTGCGTCCGTGCCGTCCGCGACGTCGCTTTGGCGATGCCAAAGTCGATGACTTTGACTTCACCTTCGTACGAAATCAGCACATTTTGCGGCGAGCAATCGCGATGGACAATTTCCATCGGTCGGCCGACTTGATCGCGTTTACGATGGGCGTAGTCGAGGCCTTCACAGACTTTTGCGATGATGAAACACGCCATCGCGACGTTCATCGGCTGCTTGATCTTGCGCAGCCGGTTCTGCAATTGGAGCAAATCTTTGCCCCAAATAAACTCCATCGCAATAAAGTGCGATCCGTCGATGCGGCCCAATTCAAAAATCTGACAAATGTTAGAGTGCGCTAGCTGGCCGGCGATTTTTGCTTCATCAATGAACATTTTGATGAAATCGCGATCTTCGCCCATGGTAGGCAGAATTCGCTTGATCGCGATGATCTTCTCAAACCCCTCAACCCCGTAGCTCTTGGCTTTAAATACCTCAGCCATGCCGCCCACACTGATGCGGTCGAGCAGGAGATATTTCCCAAACGGAACCGGTTGCCTCACACTTTCAATGGTAATCGATCAGCCTCGACGATCTCAATGGCAAAGCGGCCTCTCAACCACAGTTTCTAGGCGACAAATCGCAAAAAAACCAGTGGTGCGTAGTGTGGCCCATGGGCCGAGGCCCCCAAATTGTAGGTGCTACTCGCCCTAAAACTGACCTGCCACGACAAATCCTGTGCTTGATTCGTCGGTGGTAATCGCAAATTGCAGCGCAGCGCTACGCCGACGATAACCGCGCACGCCGTCGACGACGCCGTAGACATAGGTGCCGAGCGCGGCCGCACCGGCGAGATAATTCACGACACGGAGTTTCTTTGCCGTCGCAGTATGATCAACACCGCTTTCGTCGCAAACCCGGCTCGATGTCCCGCACCACGATCGCAGCAACAGATACGACGTCACATTGGTTGCCGTGAATACCAGCAACGCCGAGCCTAGCACGATGGCTTTTTCGCGTTCTTGATTTTGCAGTTGCCCGAGCGGTGGCAGCAGCGACAGCGCCCACGATCGCTTGGGACGTGGCCGCAACGCGCGAAGTTCTCCAGCGTGGCGCGCCCGGACGCTTTCAAAAAACGTGACCGCCTCCGGTGCAACCAATGTCGGATCTAGCCGGCCGTCGAGGTCAAGCTTCAAATACGCAACAAACTCAACTTCGGCACGGTCGAATGCCTGCAAGAAGAACCAGCCTAAGCCAAGTAGCCGGTGCGCTTCAGCCTGGTCGTCTTTGCTTGGCTTATTGGCCAAGACCGCGGCCGCCAACGCTTGCACTTCGTGCCATTCACCCTGCCCAGCTTTTTGGTTGGCTTGCACCAACATATCCGCCGATCCTTGCGCTGCAACGTGCGGCGCGCCAGCGCTTACCCATGAAGCGAGCGTCACGGCCACGACGACGGTTGCACGCAAGCCCGTCATGCGTTGGCCGATCCCTTGAACGGTGGCATCGTTGCTTCACCGGCAGCGGAAATACCTGCGCGCGCCAACACCGCGCGCAGCGTCTTGCAAAGAATCCGCACATCCAGCCACAGCGATTGATGCTCGACATACCAAACATCGAGTTCGAATTTTGATGCCCAATCAATGCTGTTGCGTCCGTTAACTTGAGCCCAACCGGTAATCCCGGGGCGCACGTCGTGGCGTCGCGCTTGCCGCGCTGAATACAACGGCAAATACTGCATCAACAAAGGTCGCGGCCCTACCAGTGACATCTCGCCGCGCACGACATTCCATAATTCAGGCAATTCATCGAGCGACGAGGCACGCAGCCAGGCCCCGAACGCGGTTAAGCGCTCGTGATCTGGCAACGCGACACCATCGGGCCCCACCGCATCACGCATGGATCGAAACTTGAGCATCTCAAAGGGCCGCCCATCACGCCCTGGGCGACGTTGCCGAAAAATCACGGGGGCACCCAAATTTTTGCGCACCAGGATCGCAACGCCAGCAAGCACCGGCGCAGCGACAAGCAATGCACTACTTGCCACGGTAATGTCGAGGATTCGTTTAACGGCGGACACGTGGCTATCCTACCAAGCCGGCGCAGGATCCCAGCGCAAGCGGTGCACGATGTTGTTGCGGCTGCGTTTGCATAGCCCTATCGCACACCGGGATCCGGCACCGCGACGGCAAACACGCCTCGCCGATCCGAAACCCCTTGAGCCAATGGCACCTGTTGTTCAGCTACCGTGCATTGCACGCAAAACACTTGCACCCCAACTGCGGCTAGTGGCGAAGTCGACCCGGGCTGCAACGTGGTCCCCAGCACCGATATCGCTTTGGTCGCCACTAACATGCCGAGCGCGCCGACCGCCACATCGAGCCGTTCAAGCGGCGCCATTCGACGTTGCGGATCCACCACCCGCACATTGAACCGTGCGGCACCGGCAACGGCAATTGCCGCACCACCCGCAGCATCGGTGATTGCCGAGAGTTGCACCGGCGGTAGCGCGGCCAGGGGCGATGCAGAGGTTGGCGTGAGCCGCAGCTCAACCCCGGCGAGCGGCACGCTGGCTAACGTCACGGTAGCG